>CALFIA010000246.1 GCA_937876275.1 uncultured Actinomycetes bacterium
ACTGCCCGTTCGGTCCGATGATCGTCACCACCGATGAGATCACCGACCCGCACACTTTGCAGTTGTCTCTCACCGTCAACGGCGATCAGCGCCAGAACGGCAACTCCAAGCACATGCTGTTCAAGATCCCAACTCTTATCGCCGACATCAGCTCGGGCGTTACCCTCGAGCCGGGCGATGTCATCGCGACCGGCTCGCCGCAGGGCGTTGGTGCGGCCATGAACCCGCCGACCTTCCTGCAGCCCGGTGACGTGGTCTCGTGCACCATTGATGCCATCGGCACCTTGACGAACCCCGTCGTGGCTGTCTGACATGACAAAGACCAACTTCCGCGTCGGCCTCATCGTGCCGAGCTCGAATGTCACGATGGAGACCGAGATCCCGGCCATGCTTCGTGCTCGCGAGGCCGTAGAGCCGGAGCGCTTCACCTTCCACTCCTCGCGCATGCGGATGAAGTCGGTGACCAAGGAAGAACTCGAGGCCATGGACGATGCCTCTGACCGCTGCGCCGTCGAGCTGTCCGATGCACAGGTCGATGTCATGGGCTACGCCTGCCTGGTGGCGATCATGACTCGCGGTGCGGGCTATCACTGCGTCTCTCAGGAACGTCTGGGCAAGATCGCTGTTGGTGAAGGCTGCGATGCAAGCGTCGTGACCAGCGCTGGTGCGCTGATGGATGCACTGAACCTCATGGGTGCGAAGAAGGTGGCTCTCATCGCTCCGTACATGCTCCCGCTCACCCAGCAGGTCGTTGCCTACATCGAAAACGGTGGTTTCGAGGTCACTGACTTCGTCGCCCTGGAGATTCCCGACAACCTCGAGGTCGGTGCCCAGGATCCGATGAATCTCGACGCCATTGTCGATCGTCTCGATCACAGCGAGGCTGATGTCGTGATCTTGTCTGCCTGCGTGCAGATGCCCTCGCTCGCCGCGATCCAGAAGGTTCAGGACCGCATCGGGAAGCCGGTCATCTCCGCCGCTGTAGCCACCACCTACTACTTGCTCAAGGAGATGGGTCTTAAGCCCGTCGTGCCAAACGCCGGCGCTCTGCTGAGCGGCGCTTACTAGTTCACACGCGCGAGGCCTGCTGCCCCTAAGGGCAGCAGGCCTCGTCATGTGCACAGCAGGGGTCTAGAAGCCGCCCTCGGTTCCGATCGAGAAGCCGGCCTCGATGTCTTCCTTGAGGTAGGTCTTGAAGGCAATGTGAGTTTCAGTCGAGACGATGCCCGGCACGACGCCAATCTTGTCGTTCACGATGCGAGCCACTTCATCATGGTCCTTGACTGTGATGATGACGACGAGGTCGATCTTGCCGGTGACCGAATAGACCGTGGCGACGCCGTGAACCTTGGTCAGGGCCTCGCCGACCTCGTTGATGTGTCCGGACTTCACCTGTAGAAAGCAGAGCGCTGTCAGCATTCGGCCAGTCTAGCCAGCGGCGGCCCGGGGTGACCGAGATTCGCCAGCGCTTCCGCTTGCACTCCGTGTAGCATTACGGGATATTGGCGATAGTCAATTTCCCGCTACATTCGTAGCGGCCGGAGGTGGAGCTCACATGCGCATTGCGGTCATCGGCGGCGGTCCGGGCGGGCTCTATTTCTCCAGCCTGGTCAAGCAGCTGAACCCCTCGGCAGAGATCACTGTGTGGGAGCGCAACGCGCCCGATGACACCTTCGGCTTCGGCGTGGTCTTCAGCGATCAGACGCTCAGCGGTATCAAGGCCTCTGATCGTCCGGCTTTCGATGACATGGGCAAGTCATTTGCCTACTGGGACGACATCGACATCGTGGTTGACGGCGAGTCGATGACTATTGGCGGCAATGGCTTCGCGGCGATGAGTCGCAAGGAGCTTCTCAACGTGTTGCAGCGCCGTGCGATCGCTCACGGAGTCGATATTCACTTCCGGACAGAGGCTCCACCGGTGGAGGAGTTGATGGCCGAGTACGACCTCGTACTCGCGAGCGACGGCATCAACTCGCCTATTCGCGACAAGTACTCCGATCACTTCGGCACCACGATCGACCCACGTGAGTGCAAGTTCATGTGGCTCGGCACCGACACGGTCTATGACGCCTTCAAGTTCTTCGTGCGTAACACTCCCTGGGGGGCGATGCAGATCCACTCCTATCCGATGGATGCCAAGGGAAGCACGTTCATCGTCGAGATGCACGAAGACACCTGGCGCAAGGCCGGTTTCGACAAGGTGGATTCCGCATCACTGCCGCCAGGTGTGAGTGATCACGAGAGCATCGAGCGCATCGCCGAGATCTTCAAGGACGACCTCGATGGCGGATCGCTCCTTGCCAACAACAGCAAGTGGATTGCCTTCCGCACGATTCGCAATAAGACGCTCGTGTACAAGAACATGGCGTTGCTCGGCGACTCTGCTCATACCGCTCACTACTCCATCGGCTCAGGCACGAAGCTGGCGATGGAGGATGCACTCGCCCTCGCTGCCTGCGTGATTGAGCAGCCCACCATCGCCGAGGCTCTCAAGGCCTACGACATCGAGCGGGGCCCGGTCATCAAGAGCACTCAGCGTTCGGCGCAGGCGAGCATGGAGTGGTTCGAGGAGATCGATCAGTACGTAGGCCAGGAACTTCCGCAGTTCGTCTTCAACATGATGACCAGAAGCCGTCGGGTCACCTACGGCAACCTGCAGGCACGCGACCCTAAGTTCGTGGCCGAGGTCGACGAGTGGCTGCTGAAGAGCGAGATCGCTGCCGGTCGAGTGCCCGTCGACACTACGCCGCGACCGCCCATGTTCTTGCCCTTCCGCCTGCGCGAGGTCGAGATTCCCAATCGCGTGGTCGTATCGCCGATCGGCCTGTACTCGGCCATTGATGGCGTGCCCGGCGATGTGCATGTGGTGCACTACGGCGCCCGTGCGCTCGGCGGTGCTGGCTTGATTCTCACCGAGATGGCAGCCACCTCGGCCGACGGCCGAATCACCCCGGGCTGCCCGGGCATCTGGAATGACGCTCAGCAGAAGGCTTGGACGAGAGTTGTCGACTATGTGCACACGACTCCCGCGAAGATCGGCCTGCAACTCGGTCACGCCGGTCGCAAGGGTGCGGTCAAGCCATCCTGGGAGGGCATGGATGCCCCCCTCGAGTCAGGTGCCTGGCCGCTGATGGCCCCGTCGTCTCTCGCGTGGGCCGAGGGCAGTCAAGTTCCGCGCGAGATGACCCGTGGTGACATGGACGACGTCATCGCGGAATTCGCCGAATCGACCCGACGAGCGGCAACTGCTGGTTTCGATCTACTCGAGTTGCACTTCGCTCACGGCTTTCTGATCTCGTCCTTCCTCACTCCCGTCAGTAACCGGCGCACTGACGAATACGGCGGGTCAACGCAGAATCGACTTCGCTTCCCGCTTGAGGTATTCGATGCGGTGCGTGCGGCCTGGCCCGCCGATCGACCGATCAGTGTGCGTCTCTCGGCCACCGACTGGGTGGCAGACGGAATTAGCGAAGAGGAGTCAATCGTCATCGCACAGGCTTTCGCTGATCACGGGGCCGACATCCTTGACGTGTCGACGGGCGAGACCACCCCGAAGGCCCGACCCGCATACGGACGCTCGTACCAAACCCCGTTCTCAGATCGCATTCGAAATCTCGTCGGAATCCCCACCATCGCCGTGGGTGCGATCAGCAGTTGGGATGACGTCAACACGAATATCGCCGCGGGTCGCGCCGACCTCTGCGCGGTGGGGCGCCCGCACCTCTACGACCCGAACTGGACTCTCCACGCGGCGGCCGAGCAGGACTACTCACTGTCGTGGCCCAACCCCTACCTGTGGGGCAGTAGTAAGCCGGCCGCCGGGAGAAGTGAGGATCCCAAGCCGCGTCTCGTGCTGGTGCCTGAAGAAACCTCAGTGGTCAATCGGCCCAGTCGCTGGCGTCCATAGAAACCACTCGCCGCGTCAAGCAAACTCCGCTAGCGTCGCCGTCGGTAACGCTGAATCGCTCATCGAAGGGAAGCACATGTCCGATCTCTCCGGCCTCGCCGCCGCAATCCTCGACGGCTCGGTCGAGGTCATCGACCTCACGTCGCCGCTCCACTCGGAGACCCCGATCCTCCAGCTGCCGCCGGAGATGGGACAGACCGCGAAGTTCAGCCTCGAGCTCATCAGCCGTTACGACGACAAGGGCCCGGCCTGGTACTGGAACAACATCCACACTGGTGAGCACACGGGCACCCACTTCGATGCGCCGAATCACTGGATCACCGGCAAGGATCTCGATGACGTCTCGCAGGTACCTGCCAAGCGCCTGATCGGTGCGGCCGCCGTGATCGACAAGACCGCTGAGGTCGCGGGCAATCCTGACTACTGCTTGACCCTGCAGGACGTCCTCGACTGGGAAGCGGCCAATGGCCCGCTGCCGGAGAACGGCTGGATGCTCTTCCGCACCGGCTGGTCGAAGTACGGCGATGACCCCGCCGCATTCGCCAATGCCGACGAGAACGGCCCGCACACGCCGGGCGTTACTCCCGATGCCGCGGAGTACATCTCGAAGACCAAGATCCTGGGCTGGGGTGTCGAGACCGTCGGCACCGATGCAGGTGGTGCTTTCGGGTTCGAGCCGCCGTTCCCGTGCCACACGATGTTCATGGGCGCGAACAAGTACGGCGTCACGCAGCTGCGCAATCTCGACAAGATCCCGACTAAGGGCGCTGTCGTCATCGTCGCACCACTGCCGATCGTCAACGGTTCGGGCAGTCCGTGCCGCGTGCTGGCACTCGTGCAGCGCTAGTCCTAGCTACGGAAGCGGGGGTCACCTGGTGGTGACCCCCGCTTCGTACGTTCGGGTTACTTCTTGAGCAGTCGCTGGGCGACGAGATAGCCCGAGCCGCCGCCGAGACCGGGGCCAGGATGAGTCGATGCACCGATCTGCCAGAGGTCCTTGATTCCGGTGTTGTGACCTTGTGCTGTCGAGAGCGGGCGCCAGGCGGCGTACTGATCGACGCGGCAATCACCGGAGTACGGGTCTCCGCCGACCAAGTTGATGTTCATTGTCTGGAGATCTGCAGGGCTGAGAGCGAAGGTCTCGATCGCTGCAGTGCGGATGTTGGTGATATGCGGTTCAAGCTTCGCGATGATGCGCGCTGCATACGCGTCACGAATCTCCGGTGTCCACGTACCGTCACCACAATCGATCTCGCCGGCGAGATCACCGATGATTTGGCGCGGGTTTTCTTGCAGCTGGATCCAGAGCAATGAATGCCCTTCGGGCGCCCGCGTGGGATCGATCGTGCAAGGTTGTCCGACCACGATCGTGGGTCGACGCGGTAGGTAGCCCCGGTTCGCGGCATTGACCGACTCGGAGAGCGAGTCCATGCTCTCGAGTACATGCACCATGGCGACATCGGCCATCTCGGGTGCGGTGGCCCACGCCGGCTTCTCGCGCATGGCGATGTGAATCTGCATGCCCGCTCGCCCGTAACGAAATGCCTCCGCCGCAGCGAGGGTGTCAGGCTGTACCTCGTCGGCAGAAAGCAGCCGCGTGTACAGCGCTTGCGGAGTCACGGAGGCGAGCACTGCGCGTCGAGCGCGGATTGGCGTGCCGTCCGCCAGGGTGACTCCGTGTGCACGGCCACCGGTGACATCGACGCGCGTGACCTCAGCGTTGGTGCGCACTTCGCCACCGGCGTCGGTGATGATGCCAAGTAGGGCGTTGACCACGGTGACGCCACCGCCGATCGGAACCGGGCAGCCACCGAAGGCAATCGCTGCGCCGATCACCTTCGTGATGAAGGCGCTCGCTGCATCGTCGGGACCAAGGCCGTTGTGCAAGGCCCACGGTGCGAGCAGTGCACGGGTGACGGGGGAGTCAAAGGCTCGATCGAGCCACGGTGCTGCGGGCTCTAGGAGTTCTGCGCCACTGGCCACGAGCTTGCGCCGACCAAGCTGGCGCAAGGCTCCCCAGCCGAACTTCAGCGAGGACTTCCGCCAGAAATCGGTGCCCAGGAGACCGAAGGCGAGGTTGATCTTGGCGCCGAACTCGGCCATGACCGCATTCCAGTTGTCTGCATCGCCGTGCCGGCCGAGTCGCTCGGCCGTGACGGCTGGATCAGTGGAGAGAATCGCGGAGCCATCGGCGCACACCACGCCCGTGGGAAGAATCGTGTTCTGAAAGACGACGCCGCGTGCTGCGAGGTCATCGGCGAGCAGGGCATAGGCAGGGCCGCCGACGAAGAGCGGATACCAGCTGGAGAGAAACTCGATGGTGAAGCCCGGGATGCGGTCGCTTCGAGTAGCGATAGCGCCGCCCGGCACGGAATTACGCTCGCACAGGCATACTCTCCAGCCAGCCTTGGCCAAGATCGCACCGGCAACGAGTGCATTGATGCCACTGCCGACGATGACAGCGTCGAATTCACGCTCGGCCATGAAAACTCCCCAGCTTGTTGCCCCTGCGACCATATGTCGCAAAGATGTCGATCGTCACATTCACACAGTAGTGAC
>CALFIA010000247.1 GCA_937876275.1 uncultured Actinomycetes bacterium
AGGATGTGCGCGCGCTCCTCGGCCTTGCGCAGGCGATAGCGCGTGCGGCGCTGGATGACCTCGATCTGGTGGGTGATCCAGTGGCGCACGAACTGCTCGAGGGTGAGCGTGCGCGGCACGCCATCGACGATCGCGAGCATGTTGCAGCCGAAGTTGTCCTGCAGCTGGGTGTGCTTGTAGAGCTGGTTCAACACCACCTGCGCAACAGCATCGCGCTTGAGCTCGATGATCAAGCGCATGCCGGTACGCGACGATGAATCGTCACGCACGTCGGCGATGCCGGTGAGCTTGCCCTCGCCGACGAGCTCGGCGATGCGCAGCAGGAGGTTGTCGGGGTTGACCTGGTACGGCAGTTCGGTGACCACCAGCAGCTGGCGTCCGCGCGAGTCTTCCTCGACGGTGACGACTGCGCGCATGGTGACCGAGCCACGGCCGGTGCGCTGGGCGTCTTCGATGCCCTTGCGTCCGACGATGAGGGCACCTGTCGGGAAGTCGGGGCCCTTGATGCGCTCCATGAGCGCCGCAAGCCGCTCCTCACGCTCGGCGTCGGGGTTCTCGAGCATCCACTGCGCACCCGCTGCGACCTCGCGGAGGTTGTGCGGCGGAATGTTGGTGGCCATGCCTACCGCGATGCCGGAGCTGCCGTTGACCAGCAGGTTCGGGAAGCGGCTCGGCAGCACCAAGGGCTCTTGGGTGCGTCCGTCGTAGTTCGGGCCGAAGTCGACAGTCTCTTCGTCGATATCGCGCACCATCTCCATGGCGAGCGGTGCCATGCGGCACTCGGTGTAACGCTGGGCAGCAGCGGGATCGTTACCGGGTGAGCCGAAGTTGCCCTGGCCTTGTACCAACGGGTATCGCAGCGACCACGGCTGTGCGAGACGCACGAGGGCGTCGTAGATCGCGCTGTCGCCGTGCGGGTGGTAATTGCCCATGACGTCACCGACCACACGCGCCGACTTCGAGAAGTTGCGATCGGGCCGGTAGCCACCGTCGTACATCGCATAGAGAACACGACGATGCACGGGCTTGAGGCCATCACGCACATCAGGAAGCGCGCGCGACACGATGACAGACATCGAGTAGTCGAGGTACGACCGCTGCATCTCGGTCTGCAGATCGACGGCCTCGATACGGCCGTGGGCACCCGGGTGCTCCTCGGTACCTGAGCCGATGGTGTCGAGCTTGTTGTCGTCAGACATCAATTTCTCCGTTAGCCGAGCTTAGATATCGAGGAAGCGCACGTCGCGTGCGTTCTGCTGAATGAAGTTGCGGCGAGACTCGACGTCTTCGCCCATGAGCACACTGAACATCTCGTCGGCTTGCGCCGCATCATCGAGCGTGACCTGAAGAAGTACACGACGCTGGGGATCCATCGTGGTTTCCCAGAGCTCATCGGCGTTCATCTCGCCAAGGCCCTTGTATCGCTGCACTGCTTCTTCCTTCGGAAGACGGCGCCCTGCGGCAACACCGGCTTCGATCACTGCGTCGCGCTCGCGATCGGAGTAGACGTAGTCAGGTGCTTCGCGCGACCACTTGATCTTGTACAGCGGCGGCTGAGCAAGGAAGACAAATCCCTGTTCGACCAGCGGGCGCATGAAGCGGAATAGCAAGGTGAGCAGCAACGTGCGGATGTGCTGGCCATCGACATCAGCATCGGCCATCAGGACGATCTTGTGATAGCGCAGCCGGTTGATGTCGAATTCATCCTGGACTCCGGTGCCGAAGGCAGACACAAGTGCCTGCACTTCAGTGTTCGCCAGCACCTTGTCGATGCGTGCCTTCTCGACGTTGAGGATCTTGCCTCGGATCGGCAGGATCGCTTGGCGCTTGGGGTCGCGGCCCTGGCGAGCGGAACCGCCGGCCGAGTCACCCTCGACGATGAAGACCTCACACTCCTCGGGCTCACGGCTCGAACAGTCAATGAGCTTGCCGGGCATGCCTGCGCCGCCGAGAAGACCCTTGCGATTACGCGCGAGGTCACGAGCCTTGCGTGCGGCCATACGTGCGCTCGCAGCATTGACTGCCTTGCGTGCGATCTCCTTGCCTTCGGTCGGGTTCTTCTCGAACCACTCACCCAGGCATTCATTAACGACCTTCTGTACGAAGGCCTTCATCTCAGTGTTGCCCAGCTTGGTCTTTGTCTGACCTTCGAACTGCGGATCCATGAGCTTTACGCTGATGATCGCGGTGAGGCCTTCACGAACATCGTCACCGGAGAGGTTTGCTTCCTTCTCCTTGAGGATGTTCCACTCGCGTGCGAACTTGTTGACCAGTGAGGTCAGTGCTGCGCGGAAGCCTTCCTCGTGCGTGCCGCCCTCAGTGGTATTGATCGTGTTCGCGAAGGTGTAGACCGACTCGGAATACGTGGTGTTCCACTGCATCGCGACCTCGGCGCTCATGCGACGATCGTCAGCCTCGGATTCCATGTAGATGATCGTGGGGTTCGCGACACCCTTGCTGGCATTGATGTGCGCGACGAAGTCGGCGATGCCGCCTTCGTAGTGGTAGCGCACACGACGCACCGACTCGACTTCCTCGGTGCTGTCGATGTCATCGCTGACAATCGGCGCGCGTTCATCGATCAACTCAAGTGCGAGACCCTTGTTAAGGAACGCCATTTCCTGGAATCGACGCGACAGCGTGCTGAAGTCATAGGTCGTCGTCTCGAAGATGTCGCCGTCGGCCCAGAAGGTGACCGAGGTTCCGGTGTGATCGGAGGTACCGCTCTTCTCGAGCTTGGCCTGAGGAACACCGTGCTTGTAGCTTTGGCGGTAAATGGCGCCGTCACGCTTGACCTCGACATCAAGGCGAGTCGAGAGTGCATTCACGACAGAGACACCCACGCCGTGCAGACCGCCGGAGACCGAGTAGCCACTGCCACCGAACTTTCCACCGGCGTGCAGCACAGTGAGCACGACCTCAACAGCCGGCTTCTTCTCGATCGGATGCTCGTCGACCGGGATACCGCGGCCGTTATCGACCACGCGCACGCCGCCATCGGCGAGGAGGGTGACGACGATGTCGGTGGCATAGCCGGCCATGGCCTCGTCGACAGAGTTGTCGACTACCTCGTAGACGAGGTGGTGCAAGCCGCGCTCACCCGTGGAGCCGATGTACATGCCTGGGCGCTTGCGTACGGCGTCGAGGCCTTCGAGAACGGTAATCGCGCTGGCGTCATACGACACTGGGGCGAGCCTCCTTGGTCGGGTCACGGGGACCTGCGTGCACGGCTGCCAGACCCACTCGATTCCGAAGGAACAACTCAACAGGAATCGGACGGTTCGGGCACTGCGGGGAAGATCTCCAGTCTACCTGTTTTTCAGGTAATTCCCCGCGCGCCACGGGCCTGTGGGTGGCCCAACGGGATTTACCCCCCCATTCACGTGATGGTGTATTGACCAAGTGCGTTTTGGGCGACAGGGGCCCGTGATGCCTCGCTCAGCCGTATGTGTCGCGAGGTCCGCGGCCCGGCACCGACCGGGGGCCGGACTTCCAGGAGGGTGATGTCGGGCCCTTGACGGTGACCTTCGTGACGACGCCCGCCCCAATGGCCTGATCAATAGCCGTGCGCACGGTGCCCATGAGCAGGCGCACCTGGGTTGCCCACGAGGTTGACTCGGCCCGCAGCACCAGAACTCCCTCCTCAAAGGACTCCGGTTGAACGTGATCGGCCAGTTCCGGACCCACGATCTCCACCCACCGCGTGGTGAGGCTGGCCGCCGAGGCCTCCGCCGCCCACCCTCGATCTCGAATCAGCCGGTCAACCGCTGAGCCCAGGAGCTCTGGATCCCGGCCGACGCCACGGGTCGGGTTCGGCGCTTGCTTCTTTCGCGGTGCCGGAGCCTTCTTACCCGAGGAGGCTGCCCGATTCAGGGCACGTGCCGCGGCGTCATTCTCGGGGGTCTCAGCCATGGCTTACCCCTCCCTTAACGACCTCAATGCGAGTTCCCGCCAACTCGGCTGGGACATCGTCGGCGACTGCAGCGGTGATGAATGCCTGCTGCGCCGTGCCCACGTGCGTGGCCAGATGAGTGCGGCGCTGGGCATCGAGCTCGGCGAAGACATCATCGAGGATGAGGATGGGAGATTCACCGTCGGAGGTCAATAGATCAAAGGCACCCAGCCGCAGTGACAGTGCCAACGACCACGACTCCCCATGCGACACGTAGCCCTTGGCGGGGAAGTCACCTAAATGGAGGCCTACGTCGTCGCGATGCGGGCCGACAAGGGTCACACCACGATCAAGTTCATCCTTGCGCCGCAGCGCAATTGCCGACAGAAGTTGAGCCGACCACTCCTCGCGATCAGTGGTGAGTGTGGCGTCATCACCGAGTGAAGATTGATAGATCGCGTCGAGCACCATGTCAGTGTCGCTTCCCGACACCATTGCATATTGCTGCTGTGCGAGCGGAATCAGCTCGTTCAGTAGCGAGATGCGTGCGGCGATCAACTCGCCGCCGTGCGAAGCAAGCTGTTCGTCCCACACTTCCAGGGTCTGGACAATGCGATCCGTACCGGCCTTTCGTGCGATGCTGGCTGACTTCAACAATGCATTGCGCTGCTTCAGAACCCTGTCGTAGTCGGCCCGTGTTCCTGCGAGCCTCGGAATTCTCTGCACGAGCAATTCATCAAGAAAGCGTCGACGTGCGCTCGGATCACCCTTGACTAGTTCGAGATCTTCCGGTGCAAAGACAACTGCCCGCACGATGCCAAGAATGTCGCGTGTACGTGGCACTGGTGACTTGTTAATCCTCGCCTTATTTGCCTTGCCCGGAGTTATCGCGATTTCGAGTAAGACATCTCGGTCAGCGGTTGACACATTCGCCCGGATGAATCCTCGATCCTGGCCTTGCCGGATCAGTGGAAGGTCGCTCGCCACGCGGTGGCTGCTCAAGGTCGCCAAATACCCAATTGCCTCGACGATGTTCGTCTTGCCCTGCCCATTGCGTCCGACGAAGGCAGTGATGCCCTGGTCGAATGGGCAATCGAGCTGCTCATACGAGCGGATATCAGTCAGGCTCAGCGACTGAATCCACATGAGTGTCAGCCAGTGAGGCGAACAGGCATGAGCAGGTATCGGTAGTCATCGACACCCGAAGCTGCATCGTTATCAGCGCCCGTGAGAACCGCCGGCCTCGTTGCCTGCGTGAACGAAAACGTCGTGGTGACAGCATCGACGGCGCTGAGTCCGTCGAGCAGGTAAGTGGGATTGAAAGCAATCTCCAGACCATCACCATCAACACGACATTCGACTACTTCATTGGCCTGCGCATCTTCACCGGCACCGGCGCGGAGAACGACTTCAGACCCATCAAAGGCGAGACGAACCGGAGTGTTGCGTTCAGCTACGAGTGCAACGCGCTTGACGGCGTCAGCCAAAGCCGAGGTATCAACGGAGGCAACCGTTGCGGCTTCACTCGGAAGCAAGGTGCGGTACTTGGGGAACTCTCCATCAAGTAGGCGCGTCGTCGTGCGACGCCCGGCGCCTTCAAAACCAATGAGACCTTCGCCGGAACCACCAGCACTCAGTGCAATGGTCACGAGGTCAGTGGTGGACAGTGACTTTGCTGTGTCGGCAAGAGTCTTGGCAGGAATAAGTGCATTGACTGAAATGGATGAGCTCTTCGGATTCCAGCTGAACTCACGCACGGCAAGTCGATAGCGATCGGTGGCCGCAAGAACGATGTTGCCACCTTCGATTTCCATTCGAATACCCGTGAGCGTCGGCAAAGTGTCATCTCGCCCCGCCGCAATGGCCACCTGGGCAACAGCCGCAGCAAAGAGCGCTGCCTCGATGTCACCTGAGGAGTCGGGCATCGCAGGAAGTGATGGGTAATCCTCGACCGGCAGAGTTGGCAAGGTGAATGAGGAGCGACCACAGGTAATAACCACCCGAGTTCCCTCATTCGACAACTGCACAGGTGCGCCGGGAAGCGAGCGGGTGATGTCTGCAAGGAGGCGACCTGACACAAGACTCGTACCGGGAGTCTGAACATCAGCGGCGATGGTGACGCGTGACGAGACCTCGTAGTCGAAGCTGCTGAGGGTCACTGAATCGTCAGAGGCCTCGAGAACCAGGCCGGCCAACACGGGCATCGACGGGCGAGTAGGGAGGGTGCGCGCAGCCCACGAGACGGCGTCAGCCAGCACATCGCGTTCAACCCGAAACTTCACGACAATCCTCCCGTGATCAATAAGGGGGTCAGTGTGTCAGCAGAAGTGGGTAGTCCACCAGCGGGGTGAAGGAATCCACAGGGACCGTACCCATGGTTGTTCTTTAACTCTCCTGACGAGATAAGTAGTCATCGTCATAGGTGTTGTGGATTCTGTGGATAACACCCATTTGGTGTGGTCAGGGCAGGTGTTGTCGTGGGGAGGAGTTGTGGAGGGCGTGAGACATATCTGTTGATGGCTGTGTGTGGTGTGAGTAGTACAGCTGGGTGTCCACGGTTTCGCTCAATGTTGTTCACAGGGTGAATTGGAGGGCATGAGGGAGACATTTTCTTATCCACAGGGTTTCCACCACTGGGGATAGAGGCCACACCTGAGATAGGTGAGAAACGTGTGTTTCTAGGATTTCCTACTAATCTAAGGGTTACCCACAGGGTTATACACAGAAGTTATCCACACTTGTGTGCACAAATGGGGACAGGTGTGACGAATGACTACGCGAGACGCGGCTGGGACTTAATTCTGCTCGTCAAATCAGTGACCTGATTGAACAGGCTGCGCCGTTCGGCCATGAGCTGGCGGATTTTCCTATCGGCGTGCATCACCGTGGTGTGGTCACGGCCGCCGAAGGCCTGCCCAATCTTCGGGAGGCTGAGATCAGTGAGCTCACGGCACAGATACATGGCAATCTGCCGAGCGGTGACGAGTACCCGCGAACGGCTCGATCCGCAGAGTTCGTCAACGGTGACACCGAAGTAGGAGGCAGTGGCAGCCATGATCTGAGAAGCAGTTATTTCAGGACCACTTTCTGAGGGAAAGAGATCCTTGAGGACTATCTCAGTGATGGCCAGGTCAACCGGCTGCCGATTCAAGGACGCGAATGCGGTGACACGAATGAGTGCACCTTCGAGTTCGCGGATGTTGCTGGAGATCTTGGAGGCAATGAACTCAAGGACCTCAGGCGGCGCCACGAGCCGTTCCTGGACGCTCTTCTTACGCAGAATTGCGATACGCGTCTCGAGGTCCGGTGGCTGAACGTCGGTGATCAGTCCCCATTCGAAGCGCGACCGCATGCGATCCTCGAAATCCTGCAGCTGCTTCGGAGGGAGATCCGAGGTGACAACGATCTGCTTATTCGCATTGTGCAGAGTGTTGAACGTGTGAAAAAACTCTTCCTGCGTCTGGACTTTTCCGCTCAGGAACTGGATATCGTCGACGAGAAGAACATCGACATCGCGATAGCGGCGCTGGAATACGGCGGCCTTGTCATCGCGAATTGAGTTGATGAATTCGTTGGTGAATTCCTCAGAGCTCACGTAACGAACACGAGTGCCCTTATACAAGGTTCGGGTGTAGTGGCCGATGGCGTGCAGGAGGTGGGTCTTGCCCAGTCCGGAGCCGCCGTAGATGAAGAGTGGGTTATAGGCGCGCGCCGGCTGCTCGGCGACTGCCACGGCGGCCGCATGCGCGAACCGATTGCTCGAGCCGATGACGAACGTGTCGAAGGTGTACTTGGCGTTGAGGCGGCCGTCTTCGAGACGCGTGCCCGGTGAACCTGTTCCTGGGCGGGAGTCATCCGACCGTTGTTCGGAGGTGAGTTCAGGTGAGTCATCGCTGGCATCGGCATACGTGGCATCGGCAACTTCGTCGGTGGCCTCTTCGTTGATAGCCGGCGCGATCGTGGGGTCAACTGTGACGGCCAGACGAATCTCGCGGCCCAGGGTCTGCGAGAGCGCCTGCACGACAACCGGGCGCAGCCGTGCTTCCAGGACGTCTTTGGTGAATTCATTGGGAGCGGCCACCAGGGCGGTGTCTTCGACCAGGCCCAGTGGGCGAGTCAGTGCGACGAAGGCCCGCTGTTGGGGGGTGAGAATGCCATCGGAGAGGTTCGAGATCACCTCTGTCCACACGCTGGCGAGTGGATTATCGTCCACGCCACCCCCTTTCTACGACTACATTCCCAGTTCATCCACAGGGTTTTCCACAGATGTGGACCCCGCCTGAATTGCCCTGTGGACATTAGTCACCACTGAGCGGGGTGACAAGTCGTACTCCCACATTTCTGGGGACAGTCGAGAGTGGACGATCGCCCATTTGACCGCCGATGGGTATTGTCCGTAGGCTCCCCTCACAAAATCTGTTCTTCCCCCGCCTTACTTTGCACATCTCGTAGGAGCCCCGCCATGAAGCGCACCTTCCAGCCCAACGTCCGTCGCCGGGCCAAGACCCACGGCTTCCGACTGCGGATGCGTACGCGTGCTGGTCGGGCCATCCTTGCCTCGCGGCGCTCCAAGGGCCGCACTCGCCTGTCTGCCTAAGACATGCTCCCAGCGGCTCATCGGCTGCGGGTTTCGGGTGAATTCACCCTTGTTCAGCGTCGGGGTACCCGAATCTCCCGTCCCACCCTGGTCGTGAGCGCACTCGTGCGCCCCGAAGAGCCCACTCGGGTGGGCCTGACCGTGGGTAAATCGGTCGGAAATTCCGTTGTGCGGCACTCGGTGAGCCGAAAGCTTCGGCATCTAGCCGCCCCGCATCTCACTGAACTCCCGCCAGGCACGCAGATCGTGGTGCGAGCCCTTCCGGCCTCCTCGAGCGCGAACTCGGCTCAGCTCGACACTGATTTCTCCGAGGCGATCGCGGAGCTGACTCGTCGGGGGATCAAGGCATGACCTCCCTCGGAAGACAGTTGCTGTGGATCTGGGATCACTCGCTCGGCTACCCGCTGATGTGGGCACTCGTCGGCCTGGTCAGCCTGTACCGAGTGACCATCTCTCCCCTGCTTGGTCCGACCTGCAAGTACCACCCCAGTTGCTCCGCATATGCCCTCGGCTCATTGCGCGCACATGGGTCTCTGAAAGGATCAGCACTGGCCGGTTATCGCCTTCTCCGCTGCAATCCCTGGAGTGGTGGCGGAGTCGACCCAGTGCCGTCACGCAATAGCTGGCGACCCGACATACTTCCCGATGGGCGTCCCCGCGTCCTGGCACCTACGAAGTAAGGAACTCCCCCTTCATGTTCATTCTTGACTGGCTGAAGATCGGCGTCAGCTGGATCCTCGTGCAGTTCCATCAACTGCTCAGCATCTTCATGGATCCGAACAGTGGCTGGACCTGGGCGTTCTCCATCGTGGGCCTGGTGGTCGTCATTCGCATCATCTTGATCCCGCTGTTCGTTAAGCAGATCAAGTCGCAGCGCAATCTCCAATTGATCCAGCCGCAGATCAAGGAGATTCAGAAGAAGTACAAGGGCGACAAGGAAATGCAGTCGCAGGAAATGATGAAGCTCTACAAGGAAACGGGCACCAACCCGTTGTCCTCGTGTCTTCCAATCCTGTTGCAGGCACCCATCTTTTTCGCATTGTTCGGCGTACTGCAGAGCATTGCTCGTTACAGTGCAACTGATCCGACCTACACGGCACAGGGCGTGTTTCAGTGGGATCAATACAAGGATCTGCTGCCGGTTGCTCACGCCGCAGAGATCTTCGGCGTCCCGCTGTACGGCACTTTCAAGGATGCTGCGCAGACACCCAATCCGACTGCCACTCACATCCTCGCGATCGTCTTGATCATTGCGATGACCGTGACTACGTTCACCACGCAGCGTCAGCTGATCGTCAAGAACAGTGCGCCCGATAACCCGATGGTCAAGCAGCAGAAGATCATGCTGTATGTCTTCCCGCTGGTCTTCGCCATCGGTGGCATCAACTTCCCGATCGGCGTCCTGATCTACTGGTTCACCACGAACCTGTGGACCATGGGTCAGCAGTTCTACGTGATTCGCAATAATCCGCAGCCCGGCACACCGGCGCATGACGCCAAGATCGCTCGCGAGGCAGCGAAGGCCGCCAGCAAGGCCGGCACCCCAGAACTCACCACCGATGAGACTCCGAACCCGACCCCGCGGGTTCAGCCCAAGAAGACATCGCGCAGTAAGCGCAAGGGCACGACTTCCTGAACGGAGAACGACCATGAGCACCGAAGAGACCACTGAGACCCTGACCGGCGCCGCCCTTCTCGATCGTGAGGGCGATGTTGCCGCGGATTACCTCGAGGCCTTGCTGGACATCGCCGATCTTGATGGCGACATTGATATTGACGTCGAGGGCAACCGCGCCATGGTCTCTGTGGTTGAGGCGAATTCGGGTGATTTGGGTCATTTGGTAGGAAATGATGGTGAAGTTCTGGATGCCCTCCAGGAGCTCACTCGACTGGCCGCTGCACGCGAAACCGGCGAGCGTTCGCGCCTCATGCTCGACATTGCCGGTCATCGCGCCGCACGTCGTGCAGCTCTAGAAGAGGTGGCCAAGGAGGCCATCGCCGAAGCTCAGCGCACCTCTGCTCCGATCACTCTCGAGCCGATGACGCCGTTCGAGCGCAAGGTCGTGCACGACGCTGTTGCCGCCGCGGGTCTCGTCAGTGAGTCTGCCGGCGAGGAGCCGGCTCGCCGGGTCGTCATCCGCGTCAGCTAGAACGCGACGTTTTACGTGAAACATTCGCCAGAACTCCCCGACTGGCTTCTTCCCACCGAGGCTGAACTCTCGGCATATGTCGACCTACTGAGCACGACAGGTGTCGAGCATGGACTCATCGGTCCTCGTGAAGTCCCCCGCCTCTGGGAACGCCATGTCCTCAATTGCGCAGTGGTGGCAGATCCGGCCATTGGCCTCGTTCCGCCTGGGTCTCTGGTCGCCGATGTGGGTTCAGGAGCGGGATTGCCCGGACTGGTCTGGGGTATTGCCCGACCCGATATCCATGTCGTGTTGATTGAGCCGTTGCTTAGGCGGGCAACCTTCCTGTCCCAAGCTGTGGAAGACCTGGGCCTCACCACTCGGGTGACCGTCATGCGCGGCCGGGCGGAAGACATCACCTCCGCTGCCACCTGGCAGGCGGTTGACGTGGTGACGGCACGAGCTGTCGCTCCCCTGGACAAGCTGCTGGGCTGGACAGTTCCCCTCCTGGTTGGCGGTGGACGCCTCGCCCTACTCAAGGGCAGCAGCGCCTCGGAGGAGATCGCGTCAGCGACACCGACAGCGTTATCCCTGGGTGTGCGTGACTTGGGGATAACCACCTGTGGTGCACCGTGGGTAGAGCAGGAGACCACGGTGGTGACAGGTACCCGGGGTACGGCACAATGAGCCCCGTGACACAGACCCCCGAACCCGCCGGCCTGGGTTGGCCCGAGAGCTATCTCGAGAAGCAGGACCCGTCCGTTTCACGTGAAACATCGGCTGAGCCCGCCGGCCTAGGTTGGCCTGAATGACCCGTATCGTCACGGTCGCCAACCAGAAGGGAGGCGTCGGCAAGACCACGACCACCGTCAACATGGCTGCCGCCCTCGCCCAAACTGGCGCCAAGGTCCTGGTCATTGACCTTGACCCTCAAGGCAATGCCTCGACCGCACTCGGTGTTGACCATCATGAGGGAGTCCCGAGCATCTATGAGGTGCTGTCGGGGGAGCGCACCCTGGCCGAGGTAGTTCAGCCCTGCCCCGACATCCCCAATCTGACCACTGCGCCGGCCACCATCGACCTCGCCGGTGCAGAGATCGAGCTGGTCTCCCAGGTCGCTCGCGAATACCGGCTCAGCCGGGCGGTCGAGGCCTACCTGGAGCACGTCGTGCGGACCACGGGCGAACCGGTCGATTACGTCTTCTTGGACTGCCCGCCGTCCCTGGGTCTACTCACCCTGAACGGGCTGGTGGCTGCCCGCGAGGTGCTGCTGCCCATCCAGTGCGAGTACTACGCCCTCGAAGGGCTCTCCCAGTTGCTTCGTACTGTTGAAATGGTGACGACGCACCTGAACCCCAAACTTCAGGTCAGTGCGATCTTGCTGACCATGTACGACGGACGCACCCGTCTTGCCTCCCAGGTGGCCGATGAGGTCCGCACCCACTTCGGTACCAAGGTGCTGGAGACCGTGATTCCGAGGAACGTGCGCATCTCCGAGGCACCCTCCTATGCCCAGTCGGTGTTGACGTACGACCCGTCATCGCCGGGCGCTTTGACATATCAGGAAGCTGCAGCGCAATTTGCTGCCATTGATCCACAGAACAATCCACAGACATAACGGTCTAAATACGGACAATACCCCCATAATTGTCCCCAGCTTTGGAGGTTATCCCCATGGCACAACCTGCGGCCAAGCGCGGATTGGGTAAGGGCCTGGGTGCTCTCATTCCCTCAACCCCCGAAGCACAAGCCGCCCAGGCCGGTGACGCACCAGGGTCAGCCCCCGCACTCGTGCCCGGCGCTGTGTACGCAGAACTCCCGATCGGTGCCATCGAGCCGAACCCACGCCAACCCCGAAGTGTCTTCGACCTCGAGGCTCTTGCCGAACTCGTGCATTCGATTCGCGAGATCGGACTCCTGCAGCCGGTTGTCGTACGCGAGGTCGGAGACCACTACGAACTCATCGCGGGCGAGCGACGATTACGTGCATCCAAGGAGGCCGGACTCACGCACATCCCGGCCATCATCAGAGCGACCGATGATGACGATCTCCTGCGCGACGCACTTCTCGAGAACCTTCATCGATCGAATCTCAATGCACTGGAAGAAGCCGCTGCATATTCTCAGCTGCTCGCCGACTTTGGTTGCACGCAGGAAGAGCTAGCGCAACGTATTGGTCGTTCACGTCCGCAGGTGTCGAACACCCTTCGTCTTCTCAAGCTGCCACCTGATGTGCAACGACGCGTAGCGGCGGGAGTTCTCAGTGCAGGTCACGCACGCGCACTTCTCTCACTCGACGATGCAGACGCGATGAACGCACTTGCCCAACGCATCGTGAATGAGGGATTGAGCGTGCGCAATGTCGAGGAGATCATTCTTCTCGGTCAAGGAAAGTCGAAAAAGAAGAGCAATAGCAACAAGAAATCACGCAGCGACTCACTTCAGGATCTCGTCGAAGAAGTGCAGGAGCGTCTCGGTGATGCACTCGACACCCGTGTCACGATCTCCGGACTACCGCGCCTGCATTCGCGCGGAACGATCATCATCGAGGCAGCGGATGCAGCCGATCTTCGTCGCATTGCCGACGCGATCGCAGGGCCAGCACCTCGGCTGTAGGCGGCAGACTTCTAGGAGTTGCGAGCGATCGCGCTCAGCACCAGATCACGAGCAAGTTCGCCAAGACCAACGCCGGCTTCAGTTAACGCCTGCGGGAACAATGATGTCTCGGTCATTCCCGGTGCAACGTTCACTTCCAGGAACCACGGAACGCCGGTTGCGTCCACGATGAGATCAGTGCGCGACCAATCGCGAAGTCCGAGACCCGAGTGCGCTTCAAGTGCCACCGCAGCAACTGCCTCGGCAACATCGGTGGCAAGCCGAGCGGGGACGAAGAACTCCGTCGTGCCGGCGGTGTAGCGGGCGTTGTAGTCGTAGATGCCGGCCGGGGGCACGATCTCCACGGCAGGCAGGGCGACCGGGCCGTCAGACGTGTCGTACACGCAGACGGAGATCTCAGTTCCCTCGACGAAGTGCTCCATGAGTGCCACCTCGCCGTAGGCAAATGCGCCGACCATCGCTGAGGGGAACTCGGCAGCCGTGTGCACGACCGAAGCACCCAGTGCGGATCCACCCTTCGTGGGCTTGACGATCAACGGGAGTCCAATCCTCGAGATCACGGCGTTAAGGACCGCCTGGGCGCCGAGTTCGCGGAAGGTGGAATGGGGCAGTGCTACCGAGCTCGCCGTATTCACTCCGAGGCCGAAGAGCAGGCTCTTGGCAATCGGCTTGTCGAAGGCGAGCCGGCAGGCGTCACCTACCGAGCCGACGAAGGGAATTTCCAGGGATTCCAGGACGTCACGAAGCGAACCATCCTCACCCGCAGCACCATGAAGGAGAGGAATCACGCACGCAGGGGGATCCGCACGGAACTCCTCGAGCAACGAGGAATCAACGTCAGCCTCGGTAACCTCGAACTCCGGCGCGGCGGCACGAAGTGCCTCGGCCACTCGACGCCCGGAGCGCAGTGAGACATCCCGCTCAGCGGAAAGACCACCGGCAAGTACGACAACGCGAGTGCTCACGTGTTTCCCTTCGAGCGATCAGAGGATGTTGGGTGCGGGGTTAACTGAGCCCTCAGAATCGAGAAGCACGGCGCCTGTGCCAAAGGTGTGGGCGATCTCGAGTTCGGATTCGATCACGCCGGCAAGACGACGCACGCCCTCGCGAATGCGATCAGGATCCGGGTAGCAATACGACAGCCGAAGGTTCTGGCGACCTTGGCCATCGACGTAGAAGCCGGTACCCGGTACGTAGGCGACTAGCGCGGCAACTGCGCGCGGGAGCATTGCTTTCGCGTCGAGTCCCTCGGGCAACGTGATCCACGAGTAGAAACCACCGGCCGGAACTGTCCAGGTGATGTCGGCAGGGAAGAGAGAAGTCATCGAGTCCAGGAGTGCGTCGCGACGCTCGCGATAGAGGTCACGGAAGGTGCTGATCTGCTCACGCCACGGCTGGGTCGCGAGGTATTCCGACACCGTGAGCTGCGCATAGTTGGAGGGGCACAGAACCGCAGATTCCGCTGCTAATACAAGCTTTTCTCGAACCCCGTGCGGTGCCACGGCCCATCCGACTCGAAGGCCCGAGGCAATCGTCTTGGAGAACGATCCGAGGTAGATAACGCCCTCGGCATCATCAGCGCGAATCGCACGCGGCGGCTCACCATCGAAGCCGAGCAAGCCGTAGGGATCATCCTCGAGCAGCAGGATTCCCTCGCGCTGCGCGATGCGGAGGATCTCAGCGCGACGCTGCGGTCCTTGTGTAACGCCGGCGGGATTGTGGAACGAGGGAATCGTGTAGATCATCTTGATGCGGCGCCCAGAGGCACGCACATCTCTAATCGCTTCCTCGAGTGCTGAGGGCGAGAGACCCTCGTCATCCATTGCGACATGCACGACACCGCACTCATAAGCACGGAAAACTCCGAGTGCGCCGACGTAGGACGGTGCCTCGACGAGCACGACGTCACCCGGATCGCAGAACACGCGCGTGACGAGATCAAGGGCCATCTGCGAACCGGTGGTCACGATGATGTCGTCAGGGTGGGCGGTGACCTTGACCTCTTCCATCACCTCGAGGATTTGCTCGCGCAAGGTGACATCACCTTGGCCGGAGCCGTACTGGAGGGCAGTCGCGCCGCGCTCGCGGATCAACTTGGAGACGGTGTCGGCCATGACGTCCATCGACAACGCCTGTACGAACGGCATGCCGCCGGCCAGTGAGACCACCTCGGGGCGAGAGGCGACAGCGAACAGGGCCCGAATCTCTGAGGCCGTCATGCCCAGGGTGCGCTCCGCATAGGAATCAACCCAGGGATCTAGACGGCTGCCGCTCATAGCGGTCAACGATAGATGCTGACTGAAAGGACTGGTAACTGGGCGCTGAGCACGCGAGGATGGCCACATGCGCAAGGTGATCCTCTGGGGAGTCGTACTGCTGGGCCTTGGCGTGGTCGCCGGCTTCGTCGGCCGTCTTGTCTGGCCCAATGACGATGCGAGATGGAATGAGCTTGAGGGATCATCAGGCGGCTACGGCGCCTGACTTACTGATCTAGTGAACGGGTTAGAGCTGCCGGTTGTTCACTGACCAGGATCCGCCACTGTTGACCAGTGCTCGAATGCACGCCCAACCACCCGCGCCGGCATTCGGCCACGGTTCCCACGCCCGCTGCCAGCCGCCCGTGACGCCGGTCCCGTAGGCGTAGACGGAGTCCTGCAGATTCGCGCACGTGCCGTCACTGCCCAGCGGCAAGCCCTGTCGGATAACAGTTTCTGGACCGCTCGACGAAAGTTGGGCAGGCGCGGTCATCACCTGACCGCTGAGGCTGACCGCCACGAAAATGCCGTTCGCATAGGTCACGTCGCGCCAGTTCGTGGTGGTCGCGGGAGTACCCGTAGTCCAGGTGATTCCGTCGGTACTGGTCATGACTGCGCCGCCGGTTGGGATTCCGTCACCATCGCCGGCAACCGCTGTCCAGATGCCATTTCCATAGGCGACGGATCGCCAGGGTGCTGAGGTGGACGCGCTCCGCGAAGTCCAATTCATACCATCGGTACTCGTCATTACCTGGTTAGTGCCCGTGGTTGCGACCGCGACAAAGAGCCCCCCGCCGTAATCAATCCCGTACCAATCGCTCGTATCGACCGCACCGTTCGATGTCCAGGTAACGCCGTCAGCGCTCCAGAGAGCCTGAGGAGTTCCGGTGTTAGAGCCGACCGCGGCGAAGACGCCGTTGCCGTACGCAACGCTCTTCAGATTGCTTCCACCCGAATATGGGTTTGTTGTCCAACTAATTCCGTCGGGGCTAGTGGCAATCTGCGAGCCTGGACCGCCTACCGCCACGAAAATGCCGGCTCCGTACGCAACGGAGTAGTAGTTGCTCGCTACGTTGATTGTTCGGGCTGTCCAGGTGAAAGCATCCGTGCTGGTAAAGGCGACGCCGGTACTCCCAACGGCGACGAAAGTGCCATTCCCGTAGGTGACATCGCGAAGATCCCCTCCGAGGCTTGTCCTGGTCGTCCAGGTGATGCCGTCCGAGCTGGTCATGACGTCGGAAACGAAGCCAGTCTTGTTGGACACCGCTACGAAAAGACCATTTCCGTAGGTGATGCCGTCCCACTTCGCTGCTAAGGAAGCTGCTTGTGACGTCCAGGTGAGTGTTCCGCTGCTGGCTTGAGCAGAGGGCTCGACTCCGATTAGCAGGCCGAATCCGGCCACGAGCGCGAGGAGTGAGGTCAGAATTCGTCCAGCCATACCTGACATGTTGGCACCCTTAGCCTGGAGCGCAGAATGCGGATAGCGCGCGCGCGATACCCTCGGCGGCCGCATCAATGAATGCTGAATCCGCGTGGAGTGCGGCATCACCGGAATTCGAGGCGTAGCCGAGATCGATGCGCACTGCCGGCATTCGGGTCATCCGCAGGAGATCCCAGGTACGCGGATGCGAGCGGCAGTCGAGCAGCGTTGTCTGCGCGAGTACCTCGTCTTGAATTCTCTCGGCCAGGGCACGGCCGCCGGTGGAATGGACTCCTCCGTGCGGATCGCCGAAGTAAAACGTGGCCAGACCATTCGGGAGATCGCTGGCGGCACTGTCGACGTGGATGGCGATGACGAGATCGGCCTGCACGCGGTTGGCGAAGTCAGCACGATCATGCTCGCTGGTCAGCGCCGAGGCCACGGTTCCGTGAGTTAGCAGTACCTGGGTGCCCAGCGCGGCGAGGCGCCCTTCCACGCGCACTGCAACCGCATGACACAGTGCGCCCGCCGGCTCGGTTCCAGGATCGATGACGATCACCTTGTCGGCGATACCGCTGCGCAGGTCGGACAAGATCACATGCTCGCGCAAGGTGGCTGAGTTGCCGCCACTAACGGCACGCACGAGTCGTTCGAATGCTCGGAAGGTGTCGGGGCCGCAGATGCCATCGGGATTCACTCCGCAGCCGCGCTGGAATTCCCTTACAGCGGTATCGGTATGTGGACCGAACATTCCGTCGGCACGTCCGGAGTCGAAGCCCAGCTGATTGAGCCTGCGCTGCAACTCCGCGACGTCATCACCGCGCATGAGCGTGCCGGGCACGAATTGCAGAACACGATCACCCAGCTGCCAGCGCGCCTCATCGAGACGCCGAAAGGTGTCAGGCCCGACGATGCCGTCAGAGGTCAGACCGCGCTCCTGCTGAAATGTGCGAACTGCGACATCGCAGTCGTCATCGAACACATCACTGTGATCGGTATCGCTAAGGAGTCCCAGGTGCGCCAGCCGTGCGCGCACCTCCGCGACGGCCGCCCCGGTAGACCCAAGGCGGAGAAGCACTACAGGTACGGAGCGAGATCCGCGAGGAGTGCGGCCTTCGGCTTCGCGCCGATGATCGACTTCACGATCTGGCCGCCCTGGAAGATATGCAGGGTCGGAATGCTCGTGATGCCGTACGAGGCCGGGGTTGCCGGGTTCTCGTCGACGTTCATCTTCGCGATGGTGATGCCGTCGTTCTCGGCGGCGATTTCCTCGAGGATCGGGGCGACCATCTTGCAGGGGCCACACCACTCGGCCCAGAAGTCGACGACGACCGGCTTCGTGCTCATCAGGACGTCATCGGCGAAGCTCGCGTCGGTGACCTTCTTGGTTGCTCCCATGGCTTTCTCCTTCTGTGTGGTCTAGAGGGTACGGGTGAAACTGCGGAAACGCGTTATTCGGTGGCAGCGAGGTAGCGCTCGGCGTCAAGGGCTGCGGCGCAGCCAGAGCCGGCAGCAGTGATCGCCTGGCGGTACGAGTGGTCAATCAGATCGCCGCAGGCGAAGACGCCCTCGAGATTGGTCAGCGAGGTGCGCTCCTTCACGAGCACATATCCCTCGGCATCGACGTCGACCTGGCCCTTGACGAGCTCGGAGCGGGGATCATGGCCGATCGCGATGAACAGGCCCGTGGCCGGCAGTTCGCGCTTCTCGCCGGTGACGGTGTCTTCGAGAAGTAGTGCGGAGACCTTCTGATCACCGAGCACGTCAACGACCTGAGAGTTCCAGGCAAACTTCATCTTCTCGTTCGCGAGTGCGCGCTCCTGCATGATCTTGCTTCCGCGCAGCTCGCCGCGACGATGCACCAACGTGACTGACTTCGCGAAGCGCGTGAGGAAGGTGGCCTCCTCAAGAGCGGAATCGCCACCGCCGACAACGGCGATGTCTTGATCGCGGAAGAAGAAGCCGTCGCATGTCGCGCACCATGAGACACCGTGACCGGAAAGGCGCTTCTCGTTCTCGAGACCGAGCTCGCGGTACCCGGAGCCCATAGCGAGGATGACCGCACGTGCCTGATGCGTAGTGCCCGAACCGTCGGTCACTGTCTTGACCGGGCCGGTCAGATCAACACTGACGATGTCATCGGTGATGATCTCGGCACCGAAGCGCACGGCCTGCGCACGCATGTTCTCCATGAGTGCCGGACCCATGATGCCCTCGGTGAATCCAGGGAAGTTCTCGACCTCAGTGGTGTTCATCAGCGCGCCGCCAGCGGTGACCGAACCTTCGAAGAGAAGCGGTTCGAGTTGGGCACGAGCTGCGTAGACTCCAGCCGTGTAGCCTGCGGGGCCTGAGCCGATGATGATGACGTTGCGGATGTCGCTCACTGAATTCCTTAGTTCGCCTTCGGGCACGGATCAGCACTGCGAATCCGTAGTCGGTAGAACGATTCTAGGGCGTTGGCTATTCCGAGCCGACGCCAAGGAGCACGTGCCGAGAGCCGACTACCAGTCGACAGAGACCGCGAGCGGCTTAGCACCTTCTGCGTTCATCACGGGTGTGCACGTGGGGTCAACGACCCAGACCGCCAGATCGCCCTTGGGCGTGGCGACCAGCGCCGACGGTGTGACCATGGACGGCATGTGGTGATCCCAGGTGGAGATCACGATCAGCCCGGCCGGCTTACCTGCGAAGGTTCCGCGATCCACCACGAGGGCGTGGCCATCCGGGGTACCCGCGAGGGTCTGCACACAGGTACGCAGACTGCTCATATCGGACATGAAGTCGTCACCGGCCATTGCCGCAACCGCCTGGCGGGGCATCGCATCAACGTCGGCGGCCTTGGTGACGCCCAGCTTGTCGCGGAACAGCGAGGTGATCTGTGATGCCAGCGATGTGGCCGAATAGTCAGTACCGCTGGCGGTGAGCCGCGAGGCGGGCGGTTCCGCAGCTGACTTCACCATGACTGAGTCGACTGCGGGCGCCTGCTCAGCTCCTGCAACAGGAGCGGGCGCCTGCGAGGCATTCGAGACCAGAACACCGCCCAGCACCACGAGGGCGGCGGCCGCAGCAATGCCAGCGACCCAGCGGCCTCGATGACGGCGTGAGGCCAGCGGCACCACGACGCGCTCGGCCTCGAGAGCGTTCTCGAGCCGAGCCCACACCTCGGGCGGCATGGGGATGTCAGGGGTGTCAGCGAGGGAGTCAACGTTTTCTCTCAGAAGGTCAGCCACCCACGCCTCGTCGGCGCTCTCGCCAGATGCGTCGACCATGTCGTCAGCCATCGTCGTGGTTCCCCCCCTTCTGGTGCCGTTCGGACTCGTGCGCGTCAAAGTGCGCGGCCTGCCCCGGCGGCGCCAGGGGTATGACGGCAGATTCGGACTCTGGGTTCCGCAAATAGGAAAGTCGTTTAGCCAACTTCGCCCGACCGCGTGAACAGCGACTCTTCACGGTGCCAGGAGGGCAGCCGAGCATCAAGGCGGCCTGCTCAATCGACCAGCCCTCGATATCGACGAGCGCTACTGCCTCGCGCTGATCCTCCGGGAGCTCGGCAAGGGCGGCGGCAATATCAATCTGCAGTTCACGGCGGGCGATGCGGTCGTCGGGGTCCGGGAGCGGAATTCCGGTCTCTTCTTCGACGGGGAGAGGCACGGTTGGTCGAATGCTGCGTCGGCGCATTCGGTCAAGGCAGGCATTGACGACGATGCGATGCAGCCAGGTGGTGACCTGTGAATCGCCACGAAACTGCGAGGCGCGGCGGTAAGCGGAGATGAGAGCGTCCTGCAAGGCGTCGGCGGCATCCTCGGGATCACCCGTGGTCTTCAGTGCAACTGCCCACAGGCGGTCACGGTGTCGACGCACGATCTCAGTGAAGGCTTGGGGGTGCCCGGCGACGTGAGCGGCAAGCAGCTCGCCATCGCTCGCGAATTCGAGGCTGATCACCTCAGGGGCATCGGACACGGTCACAATCTAGGGGTCACTACGACCTGAATGTGGCTTCCTTGAGCCCGCCTCGGTACCCACTTCCAGAGGCCGGGAGCTTGGTGAACCACACGAGTACGTAACGACCGGTCACCGGGCGAGGTGATCGAATCTCAATTTGCTCGCCGGCACCGTCGACTGTCGCGACCGATGACCACAGCGCCGGATCTGGCTGGATGTCGTTCGAGACCCGAATCTGCGCACTCGTGCCTGTGCCGTCGAACACGAGTAGTGCCGACTGGATGGGTCGAGGCTCGCCGAGATCGAAGACGATGCCCACGCCGCCCTTGCCATCGAGATCTGCTGTGCCGTATCTGGCTGTCTGCCAGCCCGTTTCGGGATTTCCGTCGATCGCATTGATGGCATCGGCGTCATTTTCGGTGCCCTTGCGCTTGTCGGGGCGCCCGTTTCCGTTGTCATCGCCGAAGGGGTCGTAACTTCTCACGGCCAGGATCGGCCAGATCTGGCCGGTAGGCGCCGCGACTGTCGTGGGCGCGATCGACTCAGTGAGGATTGCCGTATCGATCGTGATGGATTCGCGCGCACTCGCGCCGCCGCCGAACGACAGAAGCTTGAGCCCGACGAAGCCAAGTCCGATCACCAGGACGATCGCGACGAGAATCGCAACAACCGGCTGCCAGATGCGACGCTGTCGCTGAACGGCGGTGGTACCTGGGGCAATCGGCGTGACCTGACCGCGCGCATTGCCGAGAATCGACAAGAAGCCGTCGATGTCAGTCACGTTCATTACTCCGCGCGGACGCTGCACTGACTGCACGGAACGAGCTATCACGTCGTCGAGTGAACGCGGAACGCTTGCACTCACTCGCGAGGGTGACAGCACATGTGCACCCGCGCGCGGTGCAGACTCGATGTTCTCGAGTTCAGGCCCGGGCCATGTTCCGGTGAGCAGGAGGTAGAGCAAGGAGCCGCAGCCATCGACATCGGCAGCCTGCTTGCTCACAGCGGGATCCAGGACTCCCCACAGTGCCGCATCGATGGCGAGTCCTCTGACTCGAACCTCACCGGCATCGGTCACGAAGACCGACGTTGGCCTCAGTCGTCCGTGACTGACATTCGTAGCCAAGCCCGCAGACACGCCAAGTGCCACTTCGGTAATGAGCTCGACTGCCTCATCGGCCTTTAACGGCCCATCGGCAATGAGCTCGACGAGCGAGCGCCCTGACGCCCATTCACTGATGACGGCCACGTAGTCGCGTCCGGCATGGCTGGTCTGGAAGATGTCGAGCACGCGCACAAGCCTGCGGTCTTCCACGCGTGCTGCTGCCTGCGCGGAGCCGAGGAATGCGGCAGCGCGCGGGTCACCTGCATCGAGAAGTCGCAATGACACCAGTCGATCCAGGACGGAGTCGTGTGCTCGCCAGGTGGTGACCGCACGGTCGTCGACGCCGGGCTCGAGCTGCTCAAGCAGTTCATATCTACCGATGAACAGGCCTTTCATCGGCGAATCTTCCTGCGCACGAGTGCGACGGCCTGGCCGACTTCATGCACGCGGAGAATCCACGCACACAGGAGATACACGGCAAGTCCGATCAAGGAGATCAGCACGACTTCCTCGAGAACGCCCAGCTTTGAGCGTTCGTAGATCTTGACGCCTCGTTCGAGGACGTACGCGTAGGTCGCGAACATGGCGGCAAGCGACACGAGACCCGCAGCGATCAGCTTGATCAACGTGATGACTGTTCGCCCGGTGTCGAGTCCACCCAGACGCTTGCCCAGGATGATCCACGAGACAACGAAGGCGATCCAGTACGCGATCCCGTAGGAGAGTGCGAGTGAGCCGACCTGGAAGCCACCAGCGCGCGACGCGTTGAACAGCGGGACCGCGATGGCGAGAAGAACGACATTGAAGCCGACGGTGATCCAGAACGGCGTCTTGGTGTCTTCCAACGCGTAATAGCCGCGCAGCATGACGTAGAAGAGCGTGAACGGAAGCAGTCCGATCATGAAGACCGAGACGATCGCTCCCATGATTCCCGCCTGTTGCGGGGTTGCGGCGCCGTAGCCGAAGAGAAGGATTGCCACGCCCGTGCCCACGCACATGAAGATTGCGGCAATCGGAACGATGAGTGCGGCAACCAGTCGCATAGTGGCGCCAACATCGTCACCGACCTTGCGCAGGTTGCCGTCGTGCGCGACTCGACTGAGCGCGGGAAGCATTGCGGTGACGATCGACACCGTGATGACGCTGTGCGGAAGCATGAAGACCAGATGGGCTTTTTGGTACGTGGTCAGACCGGCAGCGGCCACTCCTGCGGCTGCCGCATCGACATTGGCCTTTGCTGCCAAGCGCGTGATCACGATGTAGGCCGCCTGATTGACGAAGACCAGGCCGATTGTCCAGAGAGCAAGCGAACCCGTCTTGCCCAGACCAGTGCCCTTCCAGTCAAAGCGCGGCTTCCAGTGGTACCCGCTGCGAATCAGTACGGGGATCAGAATGAGTGCCTGAACGACCACGCCGAGGGTTGTACCGATGCCGAGAATCAGTACTTGCTGCGAGGTGAGCGCACCATCACCTGCCGCTGACGTGCCGGCCACTGCAATGAACAGCAGGAAGGTCGCAATCGCGACCACGTTGTTGGCGATCGGCGCGAACATCGGCGCACCGAATCGTCCACGTGCGTTGAGTACCTGGCTCAGCATCGTGTAGATGCCGTAGAAGAGCACCTGCGGAAGGCACAGGCGCGCAAACGCAACTGCGAGGTCGTACTCATTGGCCGGGTAGTTATCCGGTGTGTAGAGATCGACGATCAATGGGGCGCAGACCACGGCAAGGATCGAGAACACGAGAAGGATCGAGCCGACGAGAGTGATCAACCGGTCGGCGTATGCGCGCCCGTCATCGGCGTCTTCCTTCATGCGGCGCACGAGCTGCGGTACGAAGACCGCGTTCAGTGCACCGCCGATCACCAGGATGTAGATCACGGTGGGCAGGGAATTTCCGAGTGAGAACGCATCGGAAACGAGGAAGAAGCCGAGAGCTGCCGTGGCGGCGATATCGCGGAAGACACCGGTGATTCGCGAGGCGACCGTGCCGGCCGCCATGACAGCACTGGGCTTCATCAGCGACCGTGCCGATGCCGTATTGCTCACGTGGCCATGCTTCCCGATGCAGGCGGCTTTCGCGCCTCATGGGCCTTGCGAATTCGACGTGTCACGCCCACCACGACAAATACCGCGAGAGCGAGGAATGCCACGAGAACGACCCAGCCGGCGGCACGCGCATACGCGGCCGAGGCCAAGGTAACCGTGGCGGGAAGAGCCAATCGCTTGCCTGTTGGTGAGGTCACGCGCACGGAGGCATCAAGGGGCCCATCTCCGATGATGCGGGCCTCAATCTCGATGCTGCTGCGCATGCCGGGATCAACGACGACATTCTCGACAGGGTCGGAATCCAGTCGTGATTGCGGAAAGCCCACGAGTTCGATGGCAAGAGTTACCGGTGCACTACTCGTGTTCTCGACCGTGATCGGCACGCCACCGGAGTCGCCGGAGAACGTGATGCGGCCGGTCGACAGCACCGTGATCGGATACACCACGCGAGCGGTCTCGGCGGCGTGAGCTGGCGCTGCTACGAGCAGAACGAGGGCCACTGCTGCCAGCAGTGCGCGACACAGGCGCATCAGTACTCGAGCAGCAGATCGGGAACGAGTGAGAGCAGTTTGCGCTCATCGGCGTAGCGCAGACGCGAACTCACTTCGTCCAGGGGAACCCAGGCGACCTCGACAACTTCTATGTCGGCATCGGAGAGCTCACCGCTCTCGGCCTCCATGAGGAAGTGATGCACGGTCTTATGGATCTTGTGATTGTCGGCCATGAACCAGAAGTCAATGGTGCCGAGCGGGGCAAGAACCCTCCCGCTGATGCCGGTCTCCTCGTGGACCTCGCGGATTGCGGCATCCTCGGCAGTCTCGCCCTGCTCGAGGTGGCCTTTCGGTAGCGACCAGATCAGGCGCCCCCGACGATCTCGACGGGCGATCAGGGCTGCCCGCGGGCTGCCCGAGCGATCGAGGATCAGGCCCCCGGCGGAGGTCTCCTCTACCGTCCGGGTGCTGGCCATGCTTCGAGGATAACCGCCTCGGGGCGGCGCACCCGGTGGCTCCGCCCTCGCTCGATGCATTGGCTCCTGCAGGCTGAGGCTGGCTACGCTGCACGGCGTGTCATCGATGAAGGCTGCCGAGACGGCGCTGGCCCCCCTCATGGGCCTGCTGACCCGTCTGGGTGAGCGATTCGCCGAGGCCGGACACGAGATTGCCCTCGTGGGCGGGCCGGTACGCGATGCCTTGCTGGGCCGCGACCTGGCTCACGCGAATTTGGCCGGCGTCCACGAGCAGATCGACCTCGATTTCACGACCAGCGCCCAGCCCGAGCAGATCCTGGCCCTCCTCGAGGGCTGGGCCGACACCACGTGGGATGTCGGAATTCGCTTCGGGACTGTCGGAGCGCGAGTCCTGGGCCGTGAGTGCGAGATCACCACGTATCGATCTGAGACCTACGACCCTGAATCCCGCAAGCCCGAGATCGAATTCGGCGATTCCTTGGCCGGCGACCTCGGACGCCGCGATTTCACTGTCAACGCCATGGCCCTTCGACTGCCCAGCATGGAGTTCGTCGACCTCTTCGGAGGCCTGAATGATCTCGATGCTCAGGTGCTTCGCACGCCGGGTTCCCCGGAGATGTCATTCAGCGATGACCCACTTCGCATGATGCGTGCGGCTCGCTTCGCCTCGCAGCTCGGTTTCGAGGTCGTGCCGGAAGTACTGGAAGCCATGACGCAGATGAGTGATCGCATCGCCATCGTGAGTGCCGAACGCACTCGCGAGGAGTTCATGAAGATCGTGATGTCACCGGATCCGCGTACCGGCCTCACGCTGCTCGTTGACACCGGACTTGCCGTGCACGTGCTACCCGAACTTCCGCTGCTGCGCCTGGAGGAAGACGAGCATCACCGTCACAAGGATGTCTACGAGCACACCCTCATCGTGCTCGAACAAGCCATTGATCTCGAGACCTCGCACGAACCGTCGTCAGGCCCTGACCCCGTTTTGCGCCTTGCTGCATTGATGCATGACATCGGCAAGCCGCGCACTCGCAAGTTCGAAGGTGATGGACGCGTGTCCTTTCACCACCACGAAGTCGTGGGCGGGCGAATGACCAAGAAGCGCATGAAGGAAATGCGGTTCTCCAACGACATGATCGATGACGTTTCGACGTTGGTCGAACTTCATCTGCGCTTTCACGGTTATGGCACCGGGGAATGGACTGACAGTGCGGTGCGACGTTACGTGCGCGATGCAGGCCCGCTCCTCACTCGATTGCATAAGCTCACGCGAGCTGATTCCACGACCCGCAATAAGCGGCGTGCCGCTGATCTCCAACGCGCATACGACTCGCTCGAGCGACGAATTGAAGTCCTCGCGGCCGAAGAGGAGCTCGCCGCCATCCGCCCTGATCTTGATGGCGCGGCGATCATGCGCATCCTCGATATCCCACCGGGTCGGGTCGTAGGTGAGGCCTACGACTTCCTACTTAATCTGCGACTTGATCGCGGGCCGATGAGCGAGGAGATGGCGACCGAGGCGCTTCGGGCATGGTGGGCGGCTCGCTCGACCACTGAGTGAGCAGGTGGGCGGCTCGCGGGAGCGGGTAGGTTCGAGACATGAATTCGCTCATGCTTCCCACCGATGTTCGTCGCTTCACGCTTGCTGAGCGGCAAGCACATGGAATGGACGCGCGGTCGGTGCGGCCACGAACCTCGCTTGCATCGTGGGTAGCACCGGCTAATCGGCCGGATCCGATTGCACAGCTTGCCGACCAGGAGACCGTGCGACTGCAGGCACTTCTTCCGCTGCGACATGAGCGCATGTCGGTGAGCCCGTTCACCTTCTATCGCGGCTCTGCGGCAGTGATGGCCTCGGACTTGGCCTCGATGCCGAATACGGGGCTCGTGGTTCAACTGTGCGGCGATGCCCATCTGTCGAACTTCGGGCTGTTCGCCGGGCAGGATCGCACTGTTGTCTTCGACGTCAATGACTTTGACGAGACCAACCCCGGGCCCTTCGAGTGGGACGTCATGCGCCTCACCGCCAGCTTCATGCTAGCCGCACAGGACAACGGGTTCACGGCACAGGCGGCTGATGACATCACCCGCCTTGCTGCTTCGTCGTATCGCACGGCGATGGCTGATTACGCGGCCATGTCGGATCTCGAGATTTGGTACGACCGAATAAGCTCGGCGACCTTGGAGCAATGGGCGGCCCAGGTAGGCGGTGAGCGGGGTGCAAGGCAACTCAACAAGGTCATCGGCAAGGCGCAGTCGCGTGACGGCTGGTCGGCCATCAACAAGCTGACTGAGGTTGTCGACGGGAAGCGTCAATTCCTCAATCAGCCGCCGGTGCTCGTACGCATTACCGATGGTGATGATCTTCATCCGTGGCTGGACATGTTGATGGAGAAGTATCGCTCCGAGCTGCAGAACGATCGCCGTGAACTGATTCGTCGGTACCAGGTTGTGGACTTCGGTCACAAGGTCGTTGGTGTAGGAAGCGTCGGACTTCGTGCGTTCGTGCTATTGCTTCAGGGCCGCGACGAGAACGATCTGCTCGTGCTGCAGGCCAAGGAAGCAGTGCAGAGCGTGCTTGATCCCTACACGAACTCTTGTGTCTACGAACAGCAGGGACAGCGCGTCGTAGAAGGCCAACGGCTGATGCAGGCGGCGTCGGATGCGTTTCTCGGTTGGTTGCAGTCACCGAATGGACGCCAGTTCTACGTGCGTCAGCTCCGTGACATGAAGTGGTCGCCTGACATCGCGAAACTTCCGGCACCGCTGCTCGCCGGGTATGCGGCGTTGTGCGGGCGCACACTTGCTCATGGCCATGCGCGTAGCGGTGACCCGGTGGCAATCGCTGCCTACCTGGGCAAGAGCGAGAAATTCGACGTAGCGATGAGTGCCTTCGCACGCGCCTACTCAGGGCAGGTCAACGCCGACTTTGCCGAGTACAGCGCTGCCATTGCAGCTGGGCAGGTAGTGACCGGACACGCTGAGATCAGTGGCGATCACGTGATCGAGAGTCGACAGCCGATCGTCGATTAGTCGACGACGACCACGACCTCCTCGACCTCAACGATCTCCATCGTGGAGCCGATCAGCAGCTGAATGCCGGCGAACAGGCCTGACGTCAGGAGCACAGTCCAGATCACGTGCCAGATCGAGAGCACATCGCCTGAGACGAGAATCAGCACGCCAATGACCGAGGCGATAGTGCGCCACAGGTCAGCGTGTGAGGCCATGGACCGCGCGATTGCGCTCGACGGGATTTCCGCACCGAGTCGCTCGAGACCGCCAGCGAGCCAGCGACGAAGCTTCGCCGCAGCACGCACACCAGACCCGAGCCAGCCGGCGATCGCGATGGCGATACCGAGGACGATCATCGACTCGATACCAAGAATCAGGTACTTGAAGAAGGTATCCCAGAATGCCTGGGATGCGGGCGCGAAGATGGTGCCGGCGAGTTGATCAGTGAAAATCGTCTGGGCGTAATCGAGTCCGAGCTTGGTCACTCCGGTCATCACGATGAGAGCAACGCCGGTGGCCAACACCATCCGGCCCTTACGGCGCGACAGCCACACGGCAATGGCAAAGAGTGCTGCGAGCAGCAGCGGGAACCAGGCCAGCAGCGGCGAAGTCAGGCTGTAGATCGTGCGGATCTGGGCAAGTGCCGGGGAGCTGAACAGCACGATCTGCTTGTCGGTTGCCGGCAGCGGAATGTTCGCGGCAACACTGACACCGCGATCGACGAGGTTCTGCTGAACTGCGCCGATCAGCGAGGAGACGTCAAGAACGACCTGATCGCCCTGGAGCGAGACTGGCCCGCCATCCTTGCCTTCAAGGATGAGAAGCAAGCTCTTCTGAATACCGGTGTTGAGGGTGAGCCAGATCTGCTGGAAGGCATCGGATGCGACGAAGGCGCTGACGGCCTGGCCGATGAGGCCATTGATGCCCGCGGCGATCGGGCCGCTGAGCTTGTCCTGGATGGCCGGGTTCTTGACGATGTTGCCCAGCAGACCGCCCACGAGTTCATCAGTGTTGATCTGCGAGGTGATGGAGTTGGTGACGGCCGTCGAGATGGACTCCTGAACGGCGGGGTCGGATGCGAGCGGGCCGACGGTCTCGAGGTAGCGCGTGGTGTCGATGACGGTGCGGTGACCCCAGTGACCGACGAGTGCGACCGGCGTGACAAGCACGGCGATGATGAAGACCAATAGGGCGGCGACTGAGCGCGCGCCGATCTTGCGCTGCTTCTTCGGTGTGGCGACTGCTGCGCTCATGGGATTCCTATCCGGCCGTGATGACGTCCAACGAGGGGAGCCTAGGGCCCCCACGCACGGGAATTCCACGACCAGTGAAAACACCTAGGAACAGATGACAGAAACGGCCTCCGCCACGGAGGCGGAGGCCGTTTCCGAAGGGAAGAACTAGCGCTCGATTGCACCGGAGATGAAGTCCTCAACCGCCTGCTTTGCCTGGCTGTCGTTGTACTGCACGGGTGGTGACTTCATGAAGTAGCTGGAAGCCGAGAGGATCGGGCCGCCGATGCCGCGGTCCTTGGCGATCTTGGCCGCACGCACAGCGTCGATGATCACGCCGGCGCTGTTCGGGGAGTCCCACACCTCGAGCTTGTACTCCAGGCTCAGCGGAACGTCGCCGAATGCGCGACCTTCGAGGCGCACGAATGCCCACTTGCGATCATCGAGCCAGGCGATGTAATCCGACGGGCCAATGTGCACATTGCGATCGCCGAGATCATGGGACAGCTGCGAGGTGACTGACTGCGTCTTGGAGATCTTCTTTGACTCGAGACGATCGCGCTCCAGCATGTTCTTGAAGTCCATGTTTCCACCAACGTTGAGCTGGTACGTGCGATCGAGGATCACTCCGCGGTCTTCGAAGAGCTTGGCGAGAACGCGGTGCGTGATAGTCGCGCCGACCTGGCTCTTGATGTCGTCGCCCACGATCGGCAGACCGGCATCCTCGAACTTCTTGGCCCACTCGGGCGTACCCGCGATGAAGACCGGCAGGGCATTGACGAAACCGCAGCCGGCGTCAATCGCGCACTGGGCGTAGAACTTCGCGGCATCCTCGGAGCCGACAGGCAGGTAGCACACGACGATGTCGACCTGAGCTTCCTTAAGCGCTGCAACGACATCGACCGCATGAGCATCGGATTCGGTGATGGTCTCGCGGTAGTACTTGCCGAGACCGTCAAGCGTGACACCGCGCTGCACGGTGATGCCAGTCTTGGGTACTGCGCAGATCTTGATGGTGTTGTTCTCGGATGCATCAATGGCGTCAGCGAGATCGAGACCGACCTTCTTCGCATCGACGTCGAAGGCTGCGACAAACTTCACGTCGCGAACGTGATACTCGCCGAACTGCACGTGCATGAGACCGGGAACTGCCGCTGATGGGTCAGCATCCTTGTAGTACTCGACACCTTGGACGAGTGAGGATGCGCAGTTACCTACGCCAACGATTGCAACGCGAACTGAGGCCATGGGGGAATGCCTTTCATGTGGGGATGGAAATGCGCGAATGCGCGAGTTACTCGCTGCCGACAAGTTGGCCGGCAGTGGGAAGTTCTGGGGTGCTACCGCTTTGCTCAAGGTGGATGAGTTCGGTGAGCCACGCGACCTCGCGCTCGGTACCGTCGAGGCCGTGTTGCTGAAGCTGCAAGGTGTAGGTGTCCATGCGCTCGCGCCCGAGTCGTATCGCATCGCGCATCGACTGCATGCGCTCCTCGAGTCGTGAGCGTCGGCCCTCGAGAATTCTC
>CALFIA010000248.1 GCA_937876275.1 uncultured Actinomycetes bacterium
TGCGCTCGCGATTGACGAGATTCGCACGCTGCTTACCGAAAGCGACATCGCCGGGAATCTCGACGGTCGGCACCCACCAGGCCTGCGCCATGTTGCCCAGGCTCGCGCCTGCCCGCATTGCCATCAGCAGACCGTCGCCGGTGTTCGTCGGAACGCCGGCCGGTGAAGTCATCGGGCCGCGGAGGAAGGAGCGCACCAGGTCGGGATTCCATTCGAAGCCGCCGGTGGCGAGAACTACTCCCTTTCGGGCGCGAACTGTCTGCTCGGTGCCGTCGATGTCGACACGCACACCGGCAACTCGCCCGTCCTCGATAAGCAGGTCAGTTGCCTGAGCATTGATCGTGAGTCTGACGCCAAGATCGAGAAGCGCCTTGATGATCGGGCCGACTAGCCCGGCGCCGCAGCCGCGCAGGTCGTTCTCCTCCCGATGCTTCTGCGTCTCGGGATCGAGAAAGCCGGTTCCGCCACCGAGGGTCGTATCCGTGATCTTCAAGTGAGCACTACGGCGACTCTTGGCGACCTTGGTCTTCCACTCGCCGAGCTTGTCGTAGCTGAACAGGCCGGGGTCTAGTGAACGACCGCCCTGAGGCTTTCCGCCAGGATGCTCCGGGTGGTAATCGGGATACATCGGGATGATGGAGAACTCGAGTTCGGTCGAGTCTTCGAGCCATTGAACGGTGTCACGAGCGCCGTCGATGAAGGCCTCGGCCATCGCCGGATCCATGCGGTCGAGGGAGAGTGACTTCAGGTACGACAGTGCTTCCTCGCGGGAGTCCGCGATGCCGAGTTCGTCTTGATGATGATTGAGCGGCATCCACGGCACGCCGCCGGAGATTGCGGTCGAGCCGCCGAGGAGCTCGGCCTTCTCATAGATCGCGACGCTAGCCCCGCTCTGTGCCGCGGCAAGGGCAGCGGTGAGTCCGCCGGCTCCGCTGCCCAGAACGATGACGTCAACGTCGTTACTGGATGCCATGTCAAGAATCTAGCGGGAGGCCGCGGACGATGCGCCCCTTTAGACTCATTGCATGAGCCAGACCTATGAGAGCCTGATCACTGACCTGATGGGCCGCTGGCCCGAGAGTCGGATCGAGCCGAGCCTGGTTCGCATCGCCTCGGTCGTCGAGCTGCTGGGCGACCCGCAGCGTGCCTACCCCGTCATCCACGTGACAGGCACGAATGGCAAGACCTCCACGGCACGCATGATCGAATCGCTCCTGCGCGCCTGCGGTCTGCGCACCGGTCTCTATACCTCTCCGCACCTGGTCGATCCACGTGAGCGGATTGTCTTCGACGGCGAGCCGATCTCCGTTGAGCGCTTCACGCGCACCTGGGAAGACATTGCTCCCTACGTCGAATTGGTCGACAAGAAGTCGGTTGCCGATGGCGGTATTCCGCTGTCGTTCTTCGAGGTGATGACCGCGATGGCGTTCGCTGCCTTCGCCGATGCTCCCGTCGATGTCGCCGTGATCGAGGTGGGTATGGGTGGCACGTGGGATGCCACGAATGTTGCCGATGGAATGGTGAACGTGGTCACCCCGATCGGCCTGGATCACCGCGAGTATCTCGGCGACTCGATCATCGAGATCGCCAGCGAGAAGGCGGGCATCATCACCGAGGGCTCAGTGGCGATTCTCGCAGCGCAAGACATCGAGGCCGCCGAGATCCTGATCGAGCGATGTGCCGAGGTCGAGGCGATCATTGCCCGCCAGGGAGTCGAGTTCGGCGTAATCGAGCGCGATGTTGCCGTTGGTGGGCAGCTTCTTGCGCTGCAAGGCCTGCACGGTCGTTACGACGACGTCTTCCTCTCGCTGTTCGGCGAGCACCAGGCGCATAACGCTGCGGTAGCTCTCGCCGCTGCGGAGGCCTTCATCGGAAATAGCGAACTTGATGCCGAGGTCGTGCGTGAGGCCTTTGCCACTGTCACATCACCGGGCCGGTTGGAGGTGCTGCGTCGCAATCCGACGATCATCGTCGACGCCGCGCACAATCCGCATGGCGCGCAGGCACTTGCGGGGGCTGTTGACGACTCCTTCGAGTTCTCGCGTCTGATCGGCGTGATCGGCATGCTTGAGGAGAAGGACGCCACGGGCATCCTCACGGCACTTGAACCCGTTCTCGATCAAGTCGTCATCACCTCACCGCGATCACCGCGTGCACTAGGTGCCGAGGATCTCGCCGATCTTGCCATCGAGATCTTCGGAGAGGAACGCGTGCGCTGCGAGGATTCGTTGAGTACTGCAATCGACACGGCAATCACAATCGCGGAAGAAGAGGCGATGTACGGCGGAGTCGGCGTGCTGATCACCGGCTCGGTCGTGCTCGTCGGCGATGCGAAGCGAATCCTGGGAGATGCACGATGAGAGTGCTGTGCAGTTCGGTTCTCGGTAGCGAGGCAATTGTCGTGTTCTTGTGCTTCCTGGTGGCCAGCACGAATGGATCATTCGAGAGCCAGGCCACAGCCGTCTGGCTGGGCGTCGCAGCGATGATCGTGTTGATCGCGTCAATCGGCGTGGTCACTCGCCCCTGGGGTGCGTGGTGGGGCTCGATCCTTCAGGTCGTTGTCGTTGCCCTGGGCTTCCTCGTGCCGCTGATGTTCATCGTGGGCGGCATCTTCGCGATCCTCTGGTACTTCGCCGTGCGTAATGGCAGTCGAGTCGATGCACTGCGCAAGGCGTATGCCGAGGCGCAGGAGAACTAGCGGCCCGGCTCGAGCACCCCTGGGCGCTCGGTACTCTGGTGTCATTCGCGCGGGCAGACGGCCGGCGCGGCACACCAAGGAGTTCCATGTCTGAGCGCACCCTCGTCCTGATCAAGCCCGATGGAGTGGCCCGCGGCCTCGTCGGCGAGGTGCTGGGCCGCATCGAGCGCAAGGGCTACAAGGTCGTTGCCCTGGAGCTTCGCACTCTTCCGGCCTCGATCGCCGAGGCTCACTACGCCGAGCACGCGGAGAAGCCGTTCTTCCGCTCGCTCGTCGACTTCATCACCGGCGGTCCGCTCGTTGCAGCCGTTATCGAAGGCCCTGACGCGATCCTCTCCTGGCGCTCAATGATGGGCGCCACCAATCCGGCGAACGCAGCCCCGGGCACGATCCGCGGCGATCTCGCCACTGAGACTCAGTTCAACGTCACTCACGGCTCCGACTCACCCGAGTCGTCTGCACGCGAGATCGCGCTGTTCTTCCCGGGTCTGGCCTAGTCATGAAGCCGGCCGCGCTCGGAGTGATCGCCGGTGTTGCTGTCGGTGCAGCAGTCGGTGCCGCCTCGCGCGGTCCGAGCCTGGTCGAATGGCCGTCGAGGATTCGCACGGCGTTCCCGTTCGTCACCGGCGGTATCGCGGGTGCCTCGGTCGGGATCAAGGTGGGTGCATTCGCATCGCTCGTCGAAGCGGCTCGCGGTCGCGGCAAGGGTCCCGTCGCGACGGTTGCTCCCGTGGTGGTCGGTGCAGGTCTGGCCACGGCCGCAGCAGTGGGCGGCACCATTGCCAAGGACAAGGTGCTCGGCGGGCTGGAGCAGCAGAGCCGTGCGCTCGATCCTTACTTCGCCACCTCGACCGGCAACCCGTTGACCTCCGGTTCGCCTGCGTCCTTGGTGACCATGGCCGAACTCGGTCGCGAAGGCGCTCGATTCGTCGGCTGCATCAGCACTCCTGACGACATCAAGGCCGTGACCGGCAAAAAGCCCGTTGCCGAGCCGGTGCGCGTATTCGTGGGTGTTGATGCCGCCGACACAGTCGAGCAGCGCGTGGGTCTGGCCATGGCCGAGCTGCGTCGCACCGGTGCATTCGATCGAGCGAACCTGATCATTCAGGCGCCAGCCGGCACCGGTTTCGCGAACACCACCCCTATTGATGTCACCGAGATGCTCACTCTGGGCGATTGCGCCTCCGTCGCGATCGGCTACGGCTTGCTGCCGTCCTTTCTGTCCTTGGGCAAGGTCGGTCTTGGCGCGCAGACACAGCGGCTGCTTCTCGATGCGATTCGCGAGGAGCTCATCGGGCACGAGAAGCGTCCGCGCATCCTGCTCTATGGCGAGAGTCTCGGCGCCCGAGTGCAAGAGGCAGCGGTTTCTGCCGGGCCGCTCGACTTCGATCACTACTTCGTCGACGCAGTGCTGTGGGTGGGTTCGCCCGGTGGCCTGAAGTCCGATGAGATCCACGCACTGTGTGCAGCGGAGTCCGTCACCGTCGATCGCCCCGAGCAGATTGCAGGCGTCATGCGCACTCCCTACCCGCGCGTGTGGTTCCTGGAGCATGACGGTGACCCCGTCGTGCGCAATCGACCCGCACTACTTCTCGATCGTCCGTTCTGGCTTCCTGCGAGTGGGCAGCGCGGACGCAATGTTCCCGAAGGCATGAGCTGGAAGCCGGGCATTACCTGGGCCACCGTTCTCGTTGACACTCTCTTCGCCACCAATGTGAAGCCCGGTGATTTCCAGAGCAAGGGTCACGATTACCGCGCCGATCTCGGGGGAGTGGTGACCGCGGCGTACGCACTTGAGGCCGATGAGGCCACCGCTGCCCGGCTGGAGACCCACCTGCGCCAACTCGAGGTAGAGCGGGCACAACGTATCGACATGACTGAAGACCAGGTCAAATCAGCATAAATCGGACTTAAGTCTGGGCTCGCGTAAGATGGGGCCTCCGCACGTGCACCTCGACCGGAAGGCCACTTCCCCTATGGCTGGTTCGTCCTCCTTCGTCGGCCGCGACATGGCCGTCGACCTCGGCACTGCCAACACGCTCGTCTACGTGCGTGGTCGTGGCATCGTGCTGAACGAGCCTTCGGTCGTCGCGATCAACAACAACACCGGTGGCATCCTCGCGGTGGGCTCCGAAGCCAAGCGCATGATCGGTCGCACGCCGGGCAATATCGTCGCGATTCGTCCGCTCAAGGACGGCGTCATCGCCGACTTCGACACCACCGAGCGCATGCTTCGCTACTTCATCCAGAAGGTGCACTCTCGCCGTCACCTCGCCAAGCCCCGCCTCATCGTGTGCGTTCCCTCCGGCATCACCGGCGTCGAGCAGCGTGCGGTGAAAGATGCCGGCTACGCAGCAGGTGCGCGCAAGGTGTTCATCATCGAAGAGCCCATGGCTGCGGCGATCGGC
>CALFIA010000249.1 GCA_937876275.1 uncultured Actinomycetes bacterium
GCTACGGTGTAGGTGACCACCCGACGACAGCGGGCGCTGTCGCATGGTCGGGCCGACTTGCGCGACTCGCGGGCTCCACCGATCACCGAATCTTCGGCTACCCCGGCGCTGTGCTGCGTGACATGCGCTCGCATCAGCTTCCCGCGGCGCGGATGGTGAAGCCCGACCTGGTCTTGATGAGCATCGGCGGGAATGACGCCGTGCGTACCGGATTCGACGCGGGTGCGCTTCGTGATGGGCTGGCGGAAAGTCTCGATGAGACGCTGGACGATGGCACCCGAGTCGTCCTGGCGACCTTGCCTGACTTCTCGGTGGGCTGCCGACTGCCGAGGAAGATGCGTGAGAGTCTGCATAGGCGAATCCTGCGGGTGAACTCGGTGCTCATCGAGGTTGCCGATCGACCCGGCGTGACGCTTGTTGATCGATGGTCGGATCCGGTGGCGCAGCAACCCGAATACCTGCACGCCGATCGCGTGCATCCCTCGCCCCTGGGCTATCAGCGACTGGCAGAGATCACCTTGAACTGCCTGGGCATCACTGCGAGTGATTCACAGGTGAACACGCATATGGTCGAGTGCGGTCAGCGCCTGTGGCTGCTCACCAAGGGCGTGCCGTGGGCTATCCGTCGTTCGTCGAGCCTGCTGCCGGGAATCATGGCCATGGCCCGTGATGAGCTACGGAGCCCGGACTGGGTCAAGGCCAGTTAGGCGCGTGCTGCCGCCTGCGCTGCTGCAGGTGCCGCGGCACTGATCACCTCGAGTTCACGCTCGCCATGCGCGTTCGAGACGAACCATGCCTCGTACGCTGACGGCGGCAACCAGACGCCGTTCTCCAGCATCGAGTGGAAGAACGCGCCGAAGGCCTTGGTGTTCTGTGTCTTCGCCTCGTCGTAGGTGTGAACCGTCTCGTTCGTGAAGAACCAGCTGAATAGGTTGCCTGCACGCTGCGGAGAGTTCGGTACTCCGGCGGCATCGAGGGCATCGGTGATGATCGCCTGCACCTGGGTCGCGGTGTCGTTGAGGTGAACGTAGACATCGTCGGTGCAGTGCTGGAGAGTGACCAGGCCTGCCGTGGTTGCTGTCGGATTACCGCTGAGGGTGCCTGCTTGATAGACCGGGCCTGCGGGCGCGAGGAGATCCATGATCTCGGCGCTACCGGCAACGGCGGCGAGTGGCATGCCGCCGCCGATCACCTTGCCGAACGTGAACAGGTCGGGAGCCCAGCCCTCGGCCTTGCCCTCGATGCCCCACCAGCCGTCGCGCGCGACGCGGAAGCCGGTCATGACCTCGTCGAGGATCATCACAGCTCCGTGCTTGGTCGTGAGATCGCGAATTGCCTTGTTGAAGCCGGCGGGCGGAGGAACGACGCCCATATTCGCGGGGATTGCCTCGGTGATCACGGCGGCAATGCGATCGCCGTGCTCGGCGAAGAGCGCCTCGAGGGCAGCGATATCTCCGTAGTTCAAGGTGAGGGTGTCCTTGGCTGTGCCCTCAGTGACACCGGGGGAGTCCGGCAGGCCGAGGGTTGCGACGCCAGACCCGGCTGCCACGAGCATGGAGTCGGCATGACCGTGGTAGCAGCCGGCGAACTTCACGATTACGTCGCGACCGCTCTTCGCACGAGCCAGGCGCAGGGCAGTCATGACAGCCTCGGTGCCGGAGTTAGTGAAGCGCACACGATCGACGGCGCCAACTCGACGGACGATCTCTTCGGCGAGCTCGACCTCAGGCGGGCAGGGGGCGCCGAAGGAGAATGAGTCGGCGATGGCTGCCTGCGTTGCAGCGACAACTGCGGGATGCGCGTGACCAAGGATCGCCGGCCCCCAGGCTCCCACGAGATCGACATACTGCTTGCCCTCGACATCGGTGATAATCGCGCCATGCGCACTGGCAACGTAGGGCGGCGTACCACCAACAGAGCGGAAGGCGCGTACCGGTGAGCTCACGCCACCGGGGATCACCTGCTGAGCGCGTGCGAACCAGGCTGCCGAGGTATCGGTCACGATGCTTCCCTTGATCGTTACTTGATGAGATGGGCAACCTCGGTTGCCCAGTAGGTGCAGATCACGCTGGCGCCTGCGCGCTTGACGCTCATATGCGCCTCGAGAATTGCGCGCTCACGATCGATCATTCCCGCAGCTGCAGCCGCTTCGATCATCGAGTACTCGCCCGAGACGATGTAGGCGGCAACGGGCACATCGACGGAATCGGCAGTACGCGCCAAGACGTCGAGGTAGGGCAGAGCCGGCTTGACCATCACGATGTCGGCGCCTTCTGCGATATCCAGGCGTACCTCGCGAAGAGACTCAATCGCATTCGCGGGATCCTGCTGGTAGGTCTTGCGATCGCCCTGCAGCGCTGATTCGACCGCATCGCGGAAGGGGCCGTAGAAGGCCGAGGCGTACTTGGCGGCATACGCGAGGATCGCGGTGTCGACGTGGCCTGCATCGTCGAGCGCATCGCGCACGGCGCCGACCTGGCCGTCCATCATTCCGCTGAGCCCGAGGATGTCGCTGCCTGCCTCGGCAAGGGTGATGCCCATCTGCTGGTACACCGCGAGAGTGGCGTCGTTGTCGACATTGCCCTGCGCATCGAGTACGCCGCAGTGACCATGCGAGGTGAACTCATCAAGGCACAGGTCAGCGATGATCGGGAGGGAGTCGCCGGTGGCCTGCTTCGTCCAGCGCACCGCCTCGGCCAGGATGCTGTCGTGCGCTACCGCGACATCGCCGCAGGCATCTCGCTCCTTCGGAACTCCGAAGAGCATGATGCCGCCGACTCCGGCCTCAGCGGCCTCCGTTGCGGCACGCATCAGGGAATCACGTGAGTGCTGCACGACACCGGGCATTGACCCGATCGCGATCGGGCCGGTTGCGCCCTCGCGCACGAACACGGGCAGTACGAGGTCGGCCGCGGAAAGCCGGTTCTCCTGAACAAGCCGGCGAATAGCGGCAGTGCGTCGCAGGCGACGGGGGCGCTCGACGAGATCGAAGCGATCGACGGGATTGCTCATACGCGTCAGTCTAGGTGCCCGAGATCACGGGGCGCTGGGCTCTGGCGTTGGGGCAGCAGGTTTCCGAGCAGAAGGGCTTCCAGTACTCGGGCACCTCGCCACGCAATGCTTCCTCGACTCGATCAACTAATGACGAGACGAACCGTGCGTCGGTACCGGGTGTAGCGACTCGCTCGAAGGCGAGGCCGAGTTCGGTCGCGGTCTCCAGGGCCTCGTGGTCGAGATCCCAGATCACCTCGACGTGGTCACTGACAAAACCGATCGGAATGACCACGACAGCCTTGATGCCTGACGCGGCTGATTCGCGGATGGCGTCGTTGATGTCAGGTTCCAGCCAGGGCATCGTCGGCGGACCACTGCGTGATTGATAGACGAGGAACCAGTCGGGCACGAGGCCGGATCGCATTGCCTGAACCTTCGCGATGACTTGCTCGATGGCGAGCACGTGCTGCTGCGGGTAGATGCCGAGGTTCTCGTCACCCTCTCCACGTAACTCGACCGGGCCGGAAGTCTGGCTCATCGACATCGGAACTGAGTGAGTGGTGAAGAAGATCGCGGTCGCGGTGGAATCGATACCCTGCGCCTCAATCCGATCGAGTGCCGCCGCGAGACCGTCGGCGAAGGGATCCGTGAATCCCGACAGGTCGAAGTAGGAGCGAATCTTGCGCACGGTGAGATCGCTGAGTTCGGTGGCCTCGAGTGCCATGCCGATGTCTTCTCGATACTGGCGGCAGCCTGAGTACGAGGAGTACGCGCTGGTCGCGAGTGCGAGTACCTCGCGGTGCCCGTCGGCGTGCAGCTGCTGCAGCGTGCCTTCGAAGAATGGCTCGGAGTTGCGATTGCCCCAGTAGACGGGCAACTCGATGTTGCGTCGGGCCAATTCGGCCTCGAGCGCAGCGATGAGTTCACGGTTCTGCGCATTGATCGGGCTGACACCGCCGAGTGCGAGGTAGTGGTGCGAGACCTCCTCGAGTCGCTCTCGAGGAACACCGCGACCTGCGGTCACGCGCTCCAGGAAGGGCATGACCTCGTCAGGCCCCTCCGGACCACCGAAGGAGGAGAGGAGAAGGGCCGTGTAGGTCATCGCAGGATGTCGACTGCCGTGGCGGCATCAACGCGACGGCCCGTGTAGAACGGGATCTCCTCGCGCACATGGCGCCGTGCCTGCGAACTGCGCAGATGACGCATCATGTCGACGATCTCGTGTAGTTCAGGTGACTCGAGAGCGAGAACCCATTCGTAGTCGCCGAGGGCGAAGGCGGCGACTGTGTTCGACTTGATCATCGTGTAGTCGCGGCCCATCATCCCGTGCTCGACGAGCATCGCGCGACGCTCTTCCTCGGGGATGAGGTACCAGTCGTACGAACGCACGAACGGATACATGCAGACCCACTCACAGGGATCAACGCCGGCCATAAAGGCGGGAACGTGACCCTTGTTGAATTCCGCCGGGCGGTGGATCGCCATGGTCGAGAACTCGAGCTCCATGCTGTCGGCGAGCGAGGTGCGGCGAATATCGCGCACTGCGGCCTGCACCTGCTCCGCGGTAGGGGCATGAAGCCAGATCATGACGTCAGCGTCGGCTCGCATGGCGGAGACGTCGTAGAAACCCCGGACGATGACGTCGTCCTTCTCGAGCTTCGCTACGACGGACTCAAGCTCGGCTGCTGCTCCCGGGGGAGGCGTGATGCCGGTGCGGGCAAAGACAGCCCAGCACGTGTAGCGAATCGTCTCGTTGATCTCACGAGCGGACACCTTGGAGCGTTCATCAGTCGACACGCCCCCAGTCTTTCACTTAACGGTCGATGACGCCCAACTGGTCGCCCAGCGTGCGGGAGTAGCCGATTGACCCGGCAATGCCGTTGCCGCCGATACCCGCACCGATGATGGCCAGGCCCTCCAGGGCATTGACGGCTTCCTGGAGTGCCTTGACGTTCTGGCGGTGGCCCACGCGCTGGTGCACGAGGGAATCCGCCCAACGGGTGACCTTCACGTCGGTCACCTTCGGCAGCTTCACGCCCAGAATGCGCTCGGCGTCTCGGCGAGCCTGCTCAGGGAGCTCATCGAGTGATTCCTCGATCACGCCGTTGCGTCCGTAAGAGAGTCGAATGAGGTGAGTGCCGGGGCCGTAGGTCTCCTTCACCCAGTCCCATTTCGCAGAGGCATGGGTGAGCGCCTTGGCCTTGACCGACGTTTGATCGGGATCGACCAGCACGCCAGAACCGACCGGTGCCTTGTCGAGCTTGGCGCTGGTGACTACGAGAGACACGACGGCAACGTCACCCACGCTGAATTTCTCGAGCGCAGCATTGATGCGATCCTGCCCGCGCAGTACGCGACGAGCGGCGGGCGCGGAGAGCGCGAGCACCACGTTGTCGGTGCGCAGGGAAACATCAGCGGTCTCGACGATCCAGCCGGTCTTCGACTTGCGCACTGCCGTCACTGTGCGGTTCGACTTCACGTTTACGCCCTCGAGATCCGCGACGAGCGCATTGATCAAGGTGGTCATGCCGCCGCGGAGGCCGTTGATTGCTGAGCCCGGTGCGCCTGAGGCGGAGCGGAACGCATCAGCGGCGCCGGCCAGGCTGCCGGTCTCGCGGCTGCGAGCGAGCAGGCCGGGGATGATCGCCTCGGCCTCGACAAGATCGGGATCAATGGCGTGCACGCCGGCAACCACGGGAGTCAGGATGCGACGCACGACGGCATCACCCATGCGAAGTCGTACGAGCTCACCGAGCGTGATCTCCGGGTCGAGGTCAGAGGGGAAGTCCTTGGCGTCGAGTTTCTGGGCGGCTGCGATCTCCTTGTCGCTCAGGATCTTCGCGAGAGCGGGATCGGAAAGATCGCACGGAATGCCCATCAGGCTCCGGGGCAGTTCAGCGGTGCCTGACTCGCTCCACAGATGCGCATCCGAACGTGCCGGGACAACGATCTGGTCGGAAAGCCCGAGCTCGGCAATGAGTTCGAGGGCTTCGGGGCGAGTGATCGCGAAAGCCTCGGCGCCGATGTCGGTGGTCACGCCGCCAAGTTCGGCGCCGGCGATAGCGCCACCGAAGGTGCGCGATGACTCGAAGAGGGTGACCTGCATTCCGCGGCGAGCAAGCTCGCGCGCGGCGAGGAGACCTGAGAGTCCGCCTCCGATGACGATGGCATTCACGATGTGCTGTGCACCAATTCCACTATCCGGGTGAGGACATCCGGGTCGGTCTCGGGCGGGACTCCGTGTCCGAGATTGACGACGTGACCAGGCGCTGACTTTCCGCGCTCGATGACGTCGAGGACATGCGCCGACAGGATCGACCAAGGAGCGTCGAGCAGATCGGGGTCGATATTTCCCTGAAGTGGCGTGGTGCCACCGAGGAGCGAATTGGCAAGGTCGAGCGGCGTGTACTGATCGACACCCATCACGGTTGCACCGGCGTCGCGCATGGCAACAAGCAGGTTCTGCGTACGAGTGCCGAAGTGCACGCGCGGAACAGGCAGATCGCTCACGCGATCGAGCACTGCCGCGGAGTACGGGCGCGCGTAAGTCGTGTACTCATCGAGAGTCAATGCACCGGCCCAGGAGTCGAAGAGCTGCACGGCACTGGCGCCGGCCATGACCTGGCCGCGCAGGAAGGTTCCGGTCGTGCGTGCCACCCACGACAGCAGGTCATTCCAGAGTTCGGGGTCCTCGCGCATCATCGCCTTAGTGAACGCGTAGTCACGCGATGGTCGACCCTCAATTAGGTACGAGGCGAGGGTGAACGGTGCACCGCAGAATCCGATGAGGGGCGTGGCACCGAGTTCAGCGGTGACAATGCCGATCGCCTCGGTGATCGGGGTGAGCGACGACTCGTCGAGCTCGGGGAGCGCCTCAAGCTCGGCGCGGCTGCGCACAGGCGTGCCCATGACCGGGCCAACCCCGGCCGCAATCTCGACATCAACACCGGCCAGCTTGAGCGGCACGACGATGTCGCTGAAGAAGATGGCTGCATCAACCTTGTGACGCCGAACGGGCTGCAGGGTGATCTCGGCGGCCATTTCGGGGCGCAGGCACGAATCCAGCATCGCGACGCCTTCGCGAAGGGCGCGGTACTCAGGCAGGGAGCGCCCAGCCTGGCGCATCATCCAGATCGGCCGAATGGTCGGACGCTCGCCCCGATACGCCCTGATCAGCGCGGACTCAGCCGTTCCGCTCACGTTCAGCGGGTGCTGAGCGGGGAGGAGGGTGGCCTGCGTCATATAGACAACCTACCGAACATGTGGAGGTTCGTTCGCGGGCGTACGATTCCCCCCATGGTCCTGGTGCTCGTGGGTGCAAGCCATCACGACGCATCCCTGGAGGAGATCGAGCGCCTCAGTCATGCTGGCGACTCGCTCGCCGCAACCTTGACCGGTCACGAGGGGGTCAACGGCGCTCTCGTCCTCTCCACCTGCAATCGCTTCGAGGTCTACCTCGATCTCGATCGCTTCCACGAAGCGGTCGAGCTCACGACTCGCGAGATTGCCGCGAAGACAGGCATCGAGCACACCGAGGTGGTGGAGTCGATGCGAGTGACGATGGGCACCTCGGTCGCGCAGCATCTGTTCTCCGTTGCCTCCGGACTCGAGTCAATGGTGGTGGGCGAGGACGAAGTCGCAGGTCAAGTGAAGTCAGCGCTGGCCGCTGCCCAGATTGCCGAGACCACCAGCCCCACCCTGGAACGCATGATGCAGCGCGCACTCGCCACTTCCAAGGCTGTTACCAACATGACCGGTCTGGGTGCAGCAGGCCGATCCATCGTGACTGTCGGCCTCGATGTAGCCGAGGAGCGACATGGCGCACTCGCCGGTCGCTCGGCACTCGTGCTCGGCACCGGCTCCTACGCTCGCGTCGTGACCTCTGCGCTGGTGAAGCGTGGTGTCGAGAAGATCTACGTCTATTCCTCATCGGGTCGCGCAGCGAAGTTCGCGACATCACATGGGATCTCGCCGGTGACTGACGAGCAGCTGGCCGAGGTCATCGGTCACGTTGACCTCGTCGCCGCTTGCAGCGGTGCACCGCATCACATCATCGACAGCTCGCTCATCGCCGCTCGGAACGCGGCGAGTGGCGTCCTTCCAGTCATCGATCTGGCTCTCTCGGCCGATGTCGCCCCTGATGCCCGTGATCGCGCTGATGTTGACGTCATCGATCTCGAGGTCATTCGCGTCTACGCACCGCGCGAGCACTCCTCGGCAGTGCTCGAGGCTCAGGAGATCGTGCGCGGCGCGGTTGAGTGCTTCGAGCGAGCCGAAACCGGTCGGGCAGCCGACCCCGCGGTGGTTGCCATGCGTGCCTACGTCAGCAGCATCATCAACGAGGAGATCGAGCGGACGCGTGGCCGCCTTGGCGACGACACGGCCGACGAGGTTGCCCGCTCGCTTCACCGCGTCTCGAATGCGCTTTTGCACACGCCCTCTGTTCGCGCACAGGAACTCGCGCGCACCGGTGATATCGATGATTACCGAAAGGCAATGCACACTTTGTTCGGCATCGACTTCGATTCCACGGCCGCGAAGTAGCGCGCCGATGCGCCTCGGCACTCGTGCCAGCCTGCTGGCCCGCACGCAATCGGCGACGGTCGGCGACGCCTGGGCCAAGGCCAGCGGCGGTACCTGGGAAGAAGTCCTGATCACCACGGCAGGCGATGACACCAGCGTTCCCTTGAGCCAGCCCGGCCAGCCCGGCGTCTTTGTCTCTGCGCTTCGTGCCGCTCTGCTTGCCGGGGAGGTCGATGTGATCGTCCATTCCTTCAAGGATCTTCCGAGTGCACCGGCGATCGGCATTCACCTGGCTGCCGTACCCGAGCGCGAGGACGCCCGCGATGCCCTGGTGTCGAAGGGCAATCTGAGGCTTGAGCAGCTTCCCGAAGGTGCAGTGCTCGGCACCAGCTCGCCGCGCCGCGCGCAGCGCATGCTCGCACTGCGGCCTGATCTGCGCATTGAGCCGATTCGCGGCAATGTCGACACTCGCATTCGCAAAGTACGTGATGGCGAATATGACGCCACGATTCTCGCAATCGCGGGCATGAAGCGAATCGGCCGCGAGAAGGAATGCGCTCAGATCCTCACTGTCGATCAACTCGTACCCGCACCTGCGCAGGGCGCACTCGCGATCGAATGCCGGCAGGGTGATCGTGAACTTATGGATCAACTGAAGGGGCTGAGCCACAAGGCCTCGCTTCTGCGTGCGGCAGCCGAGCGAGCGGTGCTGATCGGTGTCGAGGCGGAGTGCACGACAGCTGTCGGCGCCTATGCCGAGATCGACAAGAAGGGTGAGCTCACTCTCGTAGCCGAGCTGGCCGATCACAAAGGCGTCGAGTACGAGCGTCTAAGCGTCAGCGGGATGGTGAAGGACAGAGCAGATGCTCATGCCCTGGGCCTGGTTGCCGCTGCCGCACTTCTCGGACGATCCTCGGCTGATCTCGCTGCGGAGCTCTCATGACCTATCCCGTGCTCCTCATCAGATCCGAAGGCAATGACACCGATGCTGAGAGCCTGAACGCACTCGGCATCGAGTCGATCGATGATCCCTACGTGCGAATCGTGCCGGTCGGCGATTCGATGATGGCTTTCATGTTGGTGGAGCAACTTCGTGAACGTGCCGATGAGAAGACCTGGTTCATCGCCACGTCGCCGATGACAATGCCTGCCCTGATCGAACTCGTGGGCGAGCACGTGCTGCGTGAGGCGATCGCCGCAGCAGTGTCACGGGGCGTTCGTGCTGCGGCAACGGGGGAACGCACGGCCCGCACCCT
>CALFIA010000250.1 GCA_937876275.1 uncultured Actinomycetes bacterium
ACTACACGAATCGAACATTCCAAGTCCAGTGCTGTCAGCGGACGAAATGCGGATCCGCGCACACCTGGAACTCATGGGCTTTGGCGGTTCAGGCCACTACTCGTAGCTGCCATCGTGGGTGTAGTGGCCATGGCGGGGTTGAGTGCAATCTCCGCTCCAGTGGCATCGGCAACCGGTTCGCTCCTGGGTTCGCCGATAAGTGTTGGCGTGAACCCCGTTGCGATCGCGGTGTCAGGGAATCATGCCTATGTCGTCAACAAGGGCATAGCAGCCGTGCCGGATGAATCACCTGCGTCAGGGGCATCCTTGTCAGTCATCAATATCGACACCAATTCGGTCGAAAGTACTGTCGACCTCGCCGGTGTCATTGATGAACCAAGCAGCATTGCGGTCGGGGGTGGGTTCATCTACGTAGCTTCGTACGCAGGAGCCCTGAAGCAGATTGACGCCAGTTCATTCGCGGTTACCACGTTGAGCGGTGCGTATGCGATTCGAGGACTTGCCTATAGTCCGCTCAACAAGCTTGTGCTCGCTATGGAACAGGGCGCAACAATCATTAATCTTGCTGACTTGACGAGAACGCGTGTCTATCTCGACTACGACGCAGGGCTGGCAGCGACCGCGGTTGGGGATTACGCCTACGTGGCAACGAACGGGCGCATCTGGAAGTTGAATCTTGCGGGAACCATGAACAGGTATCCCGATCCGAACTCCGCGGCAGCGCTGGTCTGGGGCTTGGTATCAGGCATAGCCGCCGACGGCGCGAGTGCTTGGGTGGCTCCCGCCTCAGCGGAGAACGGAGGGGCAGTCGCGGTCGCCGTTGTCAGTATGAGTAATGCCACTCCGAGCGTGACTCACTTGACTCCGGTAGCCGGAAGCCCCGGTCGCATCGCGATTGCCAATGGCCGCGCGTACGTGACCAACACCGACGTCAGTCAATTGACCGTCATTGACACGACAAGCTTTGACGTGAGCAGCAGGGACATCGGGTTCATTGCCGTCGATATCGCTGTGAGTGGTGATTACGGATATCTGGTCAACCCAGCCGGCACTGTGTCCGTGATCAGCCTTCTGGCCACTCCCGCTGTGACCTCAATCGACCCGATCTCGGGTGGTACCGCAGGGGGCACTCGGATCACGATCACAGGTGCCGGATTTAGTCCGGACGCCACCGTTACTGTCGGTGGGGCAGCGTGCTCGGCGGTGACCTTCACTTCGGCCACTTCGCTGTCGTGCTCTACGCCTTCCGGCAACTTGGGAGTCGCCAACGTCGTCGTGTCCAACCCAGATGCGCAGATCACCACACTTGTGGGGGCGTTTACCTACACAGGTGGTGGGGGTTCGGGAGGTGGAAGCGGGGGGCAACCCAACCCCGCTCCCGCGGTAACCACCACTCCGACTCCGACTCCTACCCCGTCGGTGAGTCCCTCGGTCATGCCGTCGGTGAAGCCTTCAGTAACACCATCGTCAAGCCCGTCGGCGTCCGTGCCCACGCCCGCTGGCGTGGTGGTGCTCTCGGGCAGTGAGCGCGCGAATGCTCAGATCGTCACGGTGAGTGCGCCGGTAGCCACGAGCCCGCTGAATGCCCCTCAGATCACGGTCGCGCCCGGAGTGCCGATCGCTCCTGTGGTCGTCGGACTGCCGTCAAGGACGCAGTTGCTGGCGGGTATGAGCGTAGCTCCGCTGATGCGTGCCAAGGATTCGTACGTTCCAATCGGGGTGACCCGAAGCACAGCGGCGGGTCGTGCGAAGGTGCCGGCATTCAAGGCAAGTCGTGCGGGCATCTACACGATTCGTCTAACCACGCCCGCCGGGAAGGCCTTTTATCTGAAGGTCAAGGTCGCGGCAAAGAAGGCCTCGGGTGCCTCAGCCAAGGCTGCCCGGTGATCTCATTCGCGAATACCCGAGTTCGCATAGTCGGGGCTGCCGCCACGGCAGCGTTGGTCACCGGGGTGGGTGTCGCTATCGCGCCTTCCGCCATGGCGGTTCCGGATTCCGCAGTGATCTCCTCTCTCGATCCGGGGCCGATCGGAGTCTCGGGGACGGTCACCTTCAGTCCGATAGCTCCGGCAGCGTTCCTCAATGTCACTATCGGCTTTCCGATGTCGCAGTACTCCACTTCTTTTACCGGTGACTGTGTCTCCAATGGCATCACCGTCGCTATCAATGGAATACCGTTGGCCGCGGCTTGTGCGCACGGTTCCTACGGAAGCCTGTACAACACCCTCGACATCTACAACTACTGGAGTTCTCCCTCGCTATCGACCACCGACGTCATCACCGTGACATGGGGACCTACGGCGTTGACAAGAACCGGTTCGTCAAACCTTGACGACTTCGCCGTCTCCGCTGATCTCGCCGGGCAGGGGTTCATCATGGTGACACCGACCGTTGCCGGCGCATCCGCGCCGTCAGGGGCAGCCTCCGGACCTGACCTGACGGTGTGGCATCAGAGCCTCGGCCGCGCGACAGCAGACGAAGCATGCCCATCGGGGTATTCGCCCTCTTGGGCGCAGTGGCCAAATGGACATCTGGGTGGGTGGGTCTGCAATCGCGAACTCCACGCGTATCCCAGCAACGCTGGGTCGTGACAACCGACGGCATTCGAGACGGGGTCGCGACTTGCGGGCGAATGGTGGCCTGCGTCGCCTGTCAGGCCGGTTGCCTACGATGCCTAGGTGACTTCTTCGCTCGTTGACGATCTCAACGACTCCCAGCGCGCTGCTGTCGAGCATCGTGGCGCTCCGCTGCTGATCGTGGCGGGAGCCGGCTCGGGCAAGACCCGCGTGCTCACCCGCCGGGTGGCCCACCTGCTGGCCACGGGCGATGCCCAGCCCGGCGAAATCTTGGCGATCACCTTCACGAACAAGGCCGCGGGGGAGATGAAGGAGCGTGTGGCCGAGCTCGTGGGCCCGCGAGCGAAGTCGATGTGGGTCTCGACCTTTCACAGTGCCTGCGTCCGCATCCTGCGCGCAGAATCGTCACGGCTGGGCATCTCGAGCTCATTCACCATCTATGACCAGCAGGACTCCCTGCGCTTGATGACCATGGTGATTCGAGATCTCGATCTCGACCCCAAGCGCTTCACTCCGCGCAGCTTCCTGGCCCAGGTGTCGAACCTGAAGAACGAGCTCATCGATTACGAGACGTACTCGACTCGCACCACAAATCAGATGGAGCAAACACTTGCCGAGGCGTACGGCGAGTATCAGCGGCGCTTGCAGCGGGCGAATGCCTTCGACTTCGACGACCTCATCTCGGGCACGGTTGCACTGCTGCAGTTGTTCCCCGATGTTGCCGAGCACTATCGGCGCCGGTTCCGTCACATCATGGTCGATGAGTATCAGGACACGAACCATGCACAGTACGTGCTGGTGAAGGAGTTAGTGGGAGTCGACACTCCGTCGCTGCCTGCCGGTCAGCTCTGCGTGGTGGGCGATGCCGATCAGTCGATCTACGCATTCCGCGGCGCGACCATTCGCAATATCGAGGAGTTCGAGCGCGACTACCCGAGCGCGCGCACGATCCTGCTCGAGCAGAACTATCGCTCAACCCAGACGATCCTCACTGCGGCGAATGCCGTCATCTCGCGTAACCAGGGCCGTCGGGCGAAGAACCTCTGGACTGACTCCGGTGACGGCCAGCCGATCGTTGTCTACGTCGCAGACGACGAGCACGATGAGGCGTCCTTTATCGCGAACACGATCGACTCACTGACCGACAACGACGGCTACAAGCCCTCTGATGTTGCGGTGTTCTATCGCACCAATGCTCAGTCGCGATCCGTTGAAGACATCTTCGTGCGCGTGGGCATGCCGTATCGCGTGGTCGGCGGCGTGCGGTTCTACGAGCGCAAGGAGGTGCGCGATGCGATCGCCTACCTGCGGGCACTCGCGAATCCGGCCGATGAGGTGTCACTGCGCCGGATCCTCAATACGCCCAAGCGCGGTATCGGCGATCGTGCCGAGGCCATGGTCGAGGCCTTTGCCCAGCGCGAGCGCATCAGCTTCGCCGAGGCCCTCGACCGCGCGGCCGAGGCGCCAGGCATTGCGACTCGCTCTCTGACGAGCATCACGGCCTTCACCACCTTGATGAGTGATCTACGCACGATCCTGGAATCCGGAGCAACGCCGGCGACTGTGCTGCAGGCAGTTCTCGAGCAGAGCGGTTACCTGCTTGAACTGCAGTCATCGTCTGATCCGCAGGATGAGGCGCGCGTCGAGAACCTCGCCGAGTTCGAGTCCGTGGCCCAGGAGTTCGCGACGGAGAACCCCGAGGGCACGATGATCGACTTCCTCGAGCGCATCTCCCTGGTCGCCGATGCCGATTCGATTCCCGATGCAGATGGCGGCGTGGTCACGCTGATGACCCTGCACACGGCCAAGGGGCTGGAGTTTCCGGTCGTGTTCCTCACGGGAATGGAAGACGGCGTGTTCCCGCATATGCGTTCCCTCGGCGATCCGAAGGAACTCGAGGAGGAGCGCCGCCTCGCGTACGTCGGCATCACTCGAGCACGAGAGCGGCTCTACCTGACTCGCTCGATGATGCGCTCTGCGTGGGGCTCGCCGGCCTACAACCCACCGTCACGATTCCTCGATGAGATTCCGAGCGAGGTATTGCAGTGGGAGCGCGAGGAGCCCGAGAACACGCCGATCAGCTCCGGCGGCTGGGGATCCTCGCCGTCAAGTAGTAGCGCTGCGCTCAAGCTCGGTGATCGCGTCATTGGCACGGGGCCTGTTGTCTCGCTCTCGCCGGGTGATCGCGTCACTCACCAGAAGTTCGGCCTGGGCACCGTGGTTTCCACCGCGGGTGTCGGCGATAAGGCCGATGCCACCATCGACTTCGGCACCGCGGGCATCAAGCGACTCCTGCTGCGTTACGCGCCCGTCG
>CALFIA010000251.1 GCA_937876275.1 uncultured Actinomycetes bacterium
AGGCGGCAACAAGGAGATACGAGTTGCTGTCGACAATCTGGCCCGACTCCAGGGGCGTGCCCGGGTCGACGAGTTCGCTACCGGTCGACAGCACGCCGATGCGCGGGCGGCGATGCACCTTGATCTCCGCGAGGCCGATGGCCGCGAGCACGGCAATCTGGCGGCTCGTGATCACGGTGCCCGCAGGCAGTACGAGATCACCGGCAGTGACGTCATCACCGGCGCGGCGAATGAAGGCGCCGTCATCAACCGACTCATGAATGGTGACCGTGCCCATCGAGCCATCGGTGCGTTCGACCGGCACTACTGCTGTCGCACCGGGCGGCATCGGGGCTCCGGTCATGATGCGAATCGCGGTGCCAGGGCGCACCGGTGTGTCAGTGCTGAAGCCGGCGGCGAGATCGCCGATGACCTCGAGGGCAGCGGGCGACTCAGCGGTGGCGCCTGCGACATCGGCGGCCAGCACGGCGTAGCCGTCCATGGAGGAGTTATCGAAGTTCGGGAGCGACCAGGGGGCCACGACTTCCTCAGCCAACGCGCAGCCGATGCAGTCGGTCAGCGGGAGGCTGACGACCTCGGTCGGGCTCACTAGCGAGAGCACTCGGGCCAGGTAGTCGTCGACGCTCATCAAGGCGCCGCTACGGCCGCTCTCCCCGACGCTCATGGGGTAACCCCGGTCTTGGGGGCGAGGGAGGGGGAAGGAGTGGTCATGCCCCAAGGCTAAGGGGGGTCCGCGTTCTCCGCCTGCGGGTTTGCCCGCCCGTTGCTACCCTGGCAAGAACAACGAGAGGGCAACCATGACCAGCGACATTGAGCGTCCCGCCGAGGCCGTGCGCCATATCTGGCAGGGCACCCCGGGAGCCATGCAAGAGCTCGACGAAGAGTGCAATCCCAACAAGGCCTGCCGCAATATGAAGGAAGTTAACTTCGACGGCTTCGGCGAAGAGGGCGTGCCCGTGGCTGATGCCTGGCGCAACAAGCTCGACCGCGAGGGCAAGCGCACCGGTACTTCGCTCGGCGCCCTGCTGAACAACGGCTGAGCCTGTGTCCTCCGCTTTCGACGGCACCACCGTCGAGTCACTCACCGCTGACCTGGGCGACCAGGGCTACATCGCCGATCGCGGCCTCGCGACCACCCTGCTGCTCGCACTCAAGCTCGGCCGCCCACTGCTGCTCGAGGGCGAGGTGGGCGTCGGCAAGACCGAGCTCGCCAAGACCCTCGCCACGATGCTCGGCCGCGATCTCATTCGCCTGCAGTGCTACGAGGGCATCGACATGAACCACGCTCTCTACGAGTGGGACTACGCGCGGCAGATGCTGTTCGTGCGCTCGCTCAGCCAGAGCGAGGTTGCGACCAATGACGACGATCTCTTCGGCGAGCGCTTCCTGGTCGAGCGGCCGCTGCTGCAGGCCGTGCGCGCGGGTGACCGCTGCGTGCTGCTGATCGACGAAGTTGATCGCGCCGACGACGAGTTCGAGGCATTCCTGCTCGAGCTGCTCGGCGACTTCCAGGTGACCGTGCCCGAGGTCGGCACCATCAAGGCCGATACCCGCCCGATCGTGATCCTCACCTCGAACCGCACGCGCGAACTTCACGACGCACTCAAGCGTCGCTGCCTCTACACCTGGATCGGATTCCCCGAGCAGGATCGCGAGGTCGAAATCGTGCGCTCCCGCCTGCCGCATGTCACCGAATCCCTTGCAGCGCAGGTGGTTTCGGCGGTCAACAAGCTGCGCGCCATGGAGCTCGAGAAGCTGCCGGGCGTTGCCGAGACCATTGACTGGACGGAAAGCCTCGACGCTCTTGGCGTGCAGAACCTCACCCCCGAGGCAGCGCTCGACACCCTCGGTGCCGTCGTGAAGGATCGCGACGATCTCGAGTACACCGCCAAGAGCGTCCAGAATGTCGTCGCCTGACGAGATCGAGGAGCTCTTCGTCGCCTTCGGTCATGCGCTGCGCGATGCGGGCCTCCCGATCGGCACTGACGACGTCCTGGCCTTCTGCGCAGGAGTCGCCGAGCTCGATGTCACCGACATCATGGATGTCTACTGGGCAGGCCGCTGCACGCTGGTGCGTCGCCGCGAGCACGTGCCGATCTACAACGAGATCTTCCAGCGCTTCTTCTTCGACCATGCGGCTCCTGGCTCGCCGGAACTGAAGAAGATGATGAAGGCATCGTCGAATGCCGGCGCCACGATCGAGATCCCGAATACCGAGGAAGGCCTGCCGGGCGAGATCAGCCCTGACGAGGTCAAGCTCGGGTACGTCGCGAGTACCTCCGAGATCTACCGCAGTAAGGCGTTCGCCGACTGCACCGATGCTGAGCTGCGCCAATTGCGCCGACTCATGTCGCACATGCGCGTTACCCCGCCCAAGCGCCGCACGCACCGCATGACTCGCTCGCGCAAGAGCTCAATGCTCGACATGCGCCGCATGGTGCGCGAATCAATGCGTGCCCTCGGCGAACCCCGCGATCTGAGCTTCCGCACCCGCAAGGAGAAGCTGCGTCCGCTTGTTCTCATCCTCGACGTCTCGGGTTCGATGGCCGACTACTCGCGCAACATGCTGCAGTTCGCCTACTCGGCCCGCCGCGCGAATGCCAAGGTCGACGTCTTCTGCTTCGGCACCCGGCTGACCCGCATTACCCGCTCCCTGGATCGCCGCAGCCCCGATGAGGCCATGCGCAAGGCGGGCGAATCGGTACTCGACTGGGATGGCGGCACGCGAATCGGCGATTCCCTTAAGGCCTTCACCCGCGAGGCCCGCAAATCTCGCCTGGGCCGAGGGGCCATCGTGGTGATCTGCTCCGACGGTCTCGACCGCGGCGAGCCACAGCAGCTCTCGGAGGCCATGGAGGCGCTCTCGCGCATCGCCCACCGGGTGATCTGGGTGAATCCGCACCGCGGTGATGCGGTCGTCTACGTGCCCGCATCCCTCGGCATGATCGTCGCCGAGCCCTACATCGACGAAGTGCACTCCGGCCATAACCTCGCTAGCCTCGAGCGTCTGGCCAACCGACTAGCGAAGGTGGGGTAACCCATGCGATACAGCATTTCCCTGCAGGCCGAGGGTGACCGTGAGTTCACCCTTGAAGAGACCATTGAGCTCGCTGATGCAGTCGCCCCCCTCGAGGGCATCGCCAGCGGCATGGGCACCTGGGGCTACGGCGCACAGATCGTGGTCGAGGCCGAGAATTCCGATCTCGCGGTCGAGAAGGCACTCGCCGTGTTCGCCGAGGCCATCGCGAAGACCAACCTGCCCGTGTGGCCCGTCGCTCGCGCTGAGTCATTGGCAGAGGACGACGACTACGCCGAGCTCGAAGACCTCATTCCGTGATTCGCCTGGGCAGCCTGGCCGGCTATTCCTTCGAGGGCCCTCGTGCGCTCGCCGGCTGGACAGCCCCTGCGCAGCCGGCGGTCTACGCACTGCTCGCCAAGTCGAATCCTGAGCGCCCGCAAGAGTTTTCCGTCATCTACGTCGGCCACTCCGACGACCTCACGACCGAAGGTTTCCCGTTCCGGCACCCGAGCTCACCTGCCTGGATCGAGCGCGCCGGCGGCAAGTTCAACCTGCACATCTGCTGGCTCGACGTGCCGGGCGGCACCAAGGCGCATCGCGAGCAGATCATGCAAGAGCTCATCGCGATCTATGACCCGAGCTGCAACACGAACAAGTTCGACAATGCGTGGAAAGACGAGTGGATCGGCGCGTACGACACGAGTGTCACCGACGCCCTGACCACCGAGCGCACCCCCGACTAATGGCTGCATGCCGCTAAGTCGACTCCGTGTTCCCTGCTGCTCTTCTCGACAATTGACGTGACGACGTCGTGCCCAACAAACAAGTGAGGCGCCCGGCCTAAGCCGGACGCCTCACTGTGAACGTGTTCTCGACTAGTCGAGATCGACTCCCACCGACTCCATCAGACGCGAGCGACGGGTGCCCATGGCGGGCTTGTTGACACCATCAGCCACGTGATCATCGTGGTTGAAGGTTGCGCCGACAACGATGGCCTCGCCCATGCCGTAGAGCAGGGGCAGTGCGCCGGCGGTGACTCCACCGGTGGTGTTGATGGAGGTCAGGCCCGGGGCGATGGCCTCGGCGTCCGACTTCACCTGCCACACCAGATCAGCGGACTCCTCGAGGCCTGAGGCCACGGTCTTCAGCTGGGTGCTGACGATGTACAGGTAGACAGCGAGACCCGCGATCAGCGCGGCGATGTCGATGACGGTGAAGAGCTGCATTCCACTCATGAGCGCACCTTGTCCAGTACTCGTCCGAGGAACAGATGGTGTTCCAGTCCTTCCGCCAGTACGAGCTCGACGCCACCGGCAGTGGTGGTGATGAGCGCGGTGTCAGCGGTGTTGCCCTTGATGGCAACGAGGGTCTCCTTGATCGCGTCAACGCGCTTGCGGATGCGTGCAACGAAGATGACCAGCAAGGTCAGCAGCGCTGCAACAACCACGACGACGATTGCGCCAAGCACGTTGGCGATCATCCAGAGGTTATCGACCTGTGAATCCATGTCAGCCTCCCAGCCGTGTACGGCCACGCTTGAGGCCGGCGATGATTCCGAGTGCAGAATCGATGGTCTCGTTGAGCCCGGCCAGGCCAGCGGTGTTCTTCTCCGCCTGCTGGAGGCGGGTCAAGATGCTGCCTGCCTGATTGCCGATGCGCCATGCGAGTACCAGGATCGGTACGACCAGCGCGACGACTACGAGCACGACCACGAGGCCGATGATGTAGCCGACGAGCCAGCCCTCATGTCCGGTGAAGTCCATGTGTCAGCCCTCCTTAGATCGTATCCGCGAAGGCCTTGACCGGAGCCAGGCTCTGGTTGACCGACGCCACGGTGGACGGAACAGTGGATGTCTTCTGCACGATGACCTCGACGCCGCCATCGAGAACCGCGAGGGTCTTCGACGTGGCTGAGAGATGCAAGATCGCGCGCAGCAGGCCGAGTGCGGCCGCTGCGATGATCAGCGCTCCCAGGATCAGCGTGACGATTGCTTCAACAGGCATACCGGTCTCCTAACCGAGAAGCTTCGAGACGGGACCGGCGTAACGCACCGCTCCATTGGCAACGTCCTTGATGACGAGGTCGGTGGTCGCGAGAAGCTCAGGTGTCGTGTTGAGCTCTCCGATCAGTGCGACGCCGCCGGCAAGGGTGTCATCGGCTGCTGCGCGAATGCGCTCCAGCGCACCGAGCAGCATGTTCAGCAGCCCCACCAGCACGGGCACGATGATGATGAGAAGGATCAGGTTTCCGACCATCCACAGACTCATGATGTGTCTCCGTTTCTAGCGGCTCGGGGCCGGCTCGTAGGGCAGGAAGAACCGGGCGAACACACGCCGGGCCGCACGCCGGAAGGCGATGAGGCCGATCGCGATGCCGCTGGCGGCTGCGGGGCCACCGATGGCCATCGGGTCGCGACCCTCGGCCATGGCGGTGATGCGCGCCTTCATTGAGGTCGCCGTCTGGTCGACGAGAACGCCGGTGACGTCAACGACAAGACCGCGGCCGTACTGCGCCGCAGCACCGGAGATCGCGAGATCCATGCTGATGTCAACGCGAGTCGAGGCACCGAGCGGCTTCAGGGCGATGGTCATCAGCATGACTGCCGAGCCGCGGCCCTTCTTGTCAGCGCCGGCGGCGTCGAGCACGAGTGCTTTACGCGCCTCGTCACGCTCCTTGATCTTCACCGACCCGGAGAACTCAAGCTTGACCGGACCTGCCGAGATGATCACGTCGCCCTCGTACTGATCCTCACCAACCTCATTGGTGAGATCCGCGCCGGGAATACATGCCGCAACCAGCGGAATGTCGTAGAAGAACTTCCAGACCTGATCGACCGGCTGATCGACGTCAAATGACTGATTGATCAGCATGAAACCTCCCGAGATATGAACGAAGCGGGGTCTTGCTCGAACGCCTTCCTGCACCCCATGGCGCAGAAGTAATAGGTCGTCCCTTCGTAATCGAAGGGACGGTTGGCGGGGACAGCCTCGACTGTCATTCCGCAGACGAGATCGATGACCTCGTCAGGCTCGATCATCGGCAGCATCATCCGCTTGCGTGCCTTGAGGGCACCTGCGGCGCGGAGCTCAACGAGCTCACCGAGGATCGACACCGCGATCTCACGATGACTCGTGTGACCGAGATCGAGACCGATGGGTACGCGCAGCTGGTCGAGCTTGCTGCGCGACACTCCTTGATCGGCGAGGAATCCACGCACGACCTCACCACGCTTGCGCGAGGCGACCAGGCCGACCATGACCGCGTCGGCACGAAGTGCCTCGGTCACGGCCTCTTCATCGCCATGACCCTGAGTCGCAATGACAACGCACGTTGACGGCGTCACCATCGTGGACACGAAGTCAGGGCCGTCGACGAGATCAGCACGCCAGCCGACTCCGCGCACGAGATCGACAAGGGTCATCGCCATCGGCGAGCGACCCACGACGAGCACATGCGGAAGTGCGGCGACCGGCTCGATGAAGATCTGGAGTGCACCTTCGCTCTGGCATGACATCGGAACAGACATCACGCCGTCAGGGATGTGCATCGCCGCGAGGTCCTTCTCCTGGCC
>CALFIA010000252.1 GCA_937876275.1 uncultured Actinomycetes bacterium
CTTCCGATCTGCACGCCCCACGGACCCTTGAACGAGTCTGCCCAGGCGACGTAGATCGACGTGCCCTTCTCCGGGTCGCCCGACACGAGCGCACTCGGCGGCACGAGGCTGCCGGCGATCGTCGACGCGTTCTGCTGCGGGTCGCGCCCGTCCCCCGCGCACAGCGTCGCGTTCAGCAGCTCGTTGACGCGGAAGTACAGGACGATCGTGCCGTCGCGCGCGACGGTCAGGTGCGGCCCGAACGTGGTCTGCGGCGCCATCATTCCCACGTACGAGTAAGGGCCGTCCTCCTCCTCCGACGTGAGGTGGGCCAGCCAGGACTCGCCTCCCCCGCTGCCCACAACGCCGTCGCCGCCGCCGTGGCGCAGGGCGCAAAACATTTTCCTGCGCCAATCACGCAGCTTTTGGTGGCAGGCGGGGGGCGGCATAACACGGCGCTGATGCAGGCCCTGTCACAGCATGTCGCGCAGGTGGCGGCCATAGATACCTGCGGCCTCAATGGCGATATGCTCGAAGCCCAAGCCTTCGCTTATCTGGCCGCACGGGTCAAAGCCGGCCTGCCCACCTCATCGCCGCAAACCACAGGGGCCCGCCAAGCGATCATCGGCGGCCAGTTAAGCCTTTCTTAACCCTGCCTTCATCTTGGTCCAAATACTCACAGGGGGGTCCGGGGGGAGGCGTGCCTCCCCCCGGCTACGCCGGCCGCAGGCCTAGCTCGGTTGGGCGAAAAGAGAGGCGAGTTTGGCGCAGTCTATGCCCGGCACGATCACCCCCTTGGGCTTGACCGCTGCCACCGACTCGCCTGCGACGATTGCATTGACCACCGCCTCTTCTGTCGCCTCGGCGGCGGCGAGATAGAGGGGGTCGATGATCTCTTGGTTCAATTCCACCCGTGTGATCAACGGGCCTGCGTCTTGCGGCATGGGGCCGGGGTTGGCGGTGGAAAAGGCCAAAAAGATATCGCCCGAGGAATTGCCCGCCGGAGTGCCACCCCGCGCCACCCCCATCGCCGCACGCCGCGCCAGATGGCGCAGGCTGAGCGGCGACAGCGGGGCATCTGTGGCGATGATCACGATGATCGAGCCCTGCTCTTTCTTACGAAACGCCCCCTCGGGGATCAGGGCCCCTACGGGCTTGCCCAGAATGGTCAACCAGTCCCGCCGCCCGTGGTTGGCCTGCACCATCACGCCCAGCGTGTAGCTTTGCCCGCCCAAAGCCACTTGGCGTGAGGCGGTTCCCGTGCCTGCTTTGAATTCATAAGCAATCATCCCGTTGCCGCCGCCCACCGACCCTTCGGCCACGGGCCCGCTTTTGGCGTCTTGGATCGCGGCCTTGGCATGGGCGGGGGTGACATGCAGTGCGTTGATATCATTGAGCATGCCGTCATAGGTTTCGGCCACAACCGGCATGGCCCAAGCGTGTTCAGCCCCAAACCACGGGGCATAGGTCTGCATCATCCATTCGGTGGCCCCTTGGTGCAAAGCGCCGATGGCATGGGTGTTGGAAATGCAGATCGGCCCGATGAAATAGCCGGCATCGTGGATCCAATGGGTGCCGGTCATCTCTCCGTTGCCATTCAGGGTGAACTGACCGGCCCAAACCGGCTGCGGCCTGCCGGATTCGGCGCGCGGCAGAATGGCCGTGACACCCGTGCGCATCGTGATGTCAGGTGCGAAGGGCCGTGATCTGATCGCCGCACTCAAGGGCACCGGCACCTTGGTTCTTGCCTACGGAATCGTGCTCGGCATCGGCCTTGCACTGAACTAGTCGTCGACGTCTTCAGCGCGCGCGGATGCGTCGATTCGTGCATTCATTCGGCGGAAGAAGCCGTAGAGCACCTCGCTCATCGCATCGCGCTGACCGTTGAGCGCGACGATGCTGATGGCGCCAGAGATAAGGATTGCGAAGGCAGCCGCAAAGAGGCCGTTGATCGGCGTAAAAAACTCGATGAGAAACCAGGCGAGCCCGAAGATGGCAAGGCGCAGCACTGTGTAGAACACGATGGACCAGGCCGAACGGCTACGAGTGCTCACGGGAATACCGTACGCGTTTCCAGGTATCCTGGCGCTCCAGGGAGGCTCACATGCTGCGGGTAGTGCTCATCATCGTCTTGCTCGGCGTGTACATCGCGTCGATCATCGACGTCATTCGCACGCCGTCACGTGAAACACGCAAGCTGCCCAAATTCGTCTGGCTGATCATCGTCATCGTGCTGCCCGTTCTCGGCGGAGCGCTGTGGTGGCTGCTCGGTCGCGTGTGGCCCGATCGCCGGCGCAAGCGCAAGCGGATTGCTTCACCGGATGATGATGCGCGCTTCCTGCGGCAGCTCGATGACGAAGCATGGAAGCGCAAGATGCGCGAGCGTCGTGGCGACGACGACTCCCCCGAGCCTGCTGCGAACTAAAGGGCGCTACACGCCTGAGTACGAGTGCAGGCTGTTGATGAACAGATTCACGCCGAAGTAGTTGGCCAGGAAGGTCGACCACCCGATGATCGCGATCCACGAGGCACGGTTACCGCGCCAGCCGACGGTGCTGCGCGCATGCAGATACGCCGCGAACACGACCCAGGTGATGAACGCCCAGGTCTCCTTGGGATCCCAGCCCCAGTAACGGCCCCAGGCGTTCTCGGCCCAGATGGCGCCGGCGATCACTGCGAAAGTCCAGAGCGGGAAGGTGAAGGCAATGATGCGGTTGGCCATGACCTGCAGGCGCTCCTGCGATGGCATGCGTGCCGTGAGCCCGGTGACGGGCGCACCTGCCGCCTTGCGCTCGGCGTGACCTTGAAGAAGTGCGAGTGCGGAAACCGCGGCGGCGAGGGTGAAGGCGCCGGAGCAGATGATCGCCGCCGACACGTGAATGACGAGCCAGTACGACTTCAGCGCCGGAACGAGCTGCGCGGCTTCGGTGTAGAGCACCGTGACAGCTAGCCCGAGAGTGAGCAGAGCGGGGATGACGATGAAGATGCCGAGCCAGCGCACGTCACGCTTGACGGAGAAGCCGAGGAACACCACCAGGATGCCGAGTGCTGCGGTGATGGAGAACT
>CALFIA010000253.1 GCA_937876275.1 uncultured Actinomycetes bacterium
CGCCGCACGAAGTTCAGCGGGGATGATGCCGTCGGCATCCATCGAAACCGGGATGATCTCGGCCCCGCTTCGCTCCAAGAGATCAATCAAGGGAGGAAAGCCAGGATTCTCCATCACGACTCGATCGCCCAGCCGAACCACCTGTTCGACCACTCGCGAGAGTGCATCGAGAGCGCCGTCGACAACCGTGAGACGTTCAGGCTCGAACGGCCAGGTGCTCAGGAGTAGGTCCCGCAACTGCGGAAGCACCGGGTCATCGAGGTAACTCGTGGTCCAGGCCAACTGTCGGGTGGTAACTCGTTCTAGCGCATCGCGGAGGTCCGGGAGAAGTGCGGGGTCGGGCGTTCCTGTCGAAAGATCCAAGCCCTCTGCGCCAGGGGCGCCACCAATGCTGAGGTAGCGCACCGGCCTCGATGGCTCACTCGGTGCCAGCACAAAGGTTCCGGCTCGCCCGCGAGCCTTGATGGCTCCGACAGCAGCCAGCGCCTGCCATGCCTCGCTTACGGTGGCGGGACTAATCCCAAGATCCTGGGCGAGATCACGCACGGTCGGGAGTCGGTCTCCCTCGACGAGGCGGCCCGATCGAATGAGTCGATGGACCGCTGCGGCAATCCCTTTCGGCGAGCGATCATGAACTGCCGTAACGAGCAGCGCCTCGTGCGCCGAGTCGACTGTGCTGGTCATGGCTACGCCTCCCTGGTGGCGCAAAAGTACAGAAAATTTGCTGCCAAAAATCGCTTTCGAAACATTTTGTTGAATCGCCTGTGTAACACATTGGAAACTGTCTAACCTGCAGAATCACAAAGCACGTTCTTCGTCAGTTGTATCGATTCGGGCAACGCAGGCGACTTCGCTGCACGAATATTTGTCACCGTCACTAGGAGGAATTCATGACAGTTGTTCGCGCGGCACTCGTCCAGACGAACTGGACTGGCGACAAGGAATCGATGATCCAGGCGCACGAGGCCTACGCCCGAGAGGCGGCGGCACAGGGCGCACAAGTCCTCTGCTTTCAGGAGCTCTTCTACGGCCCCTACTTCTGCCAGGTGCAGGACAAGAAGTTCTACGAGTATGCCGAGGCAATTCCTGGCCCCACCACCGAGCGTTTCCAGAAGCTGGCCAAGGAACTCAACATGGTGATGGTGCTCCCGATGTACGAGGAGGATCAGCCGGGCATTCTTTACAACACGGCCGCAGTCGTTGATGCCGATGGCTCGTACCTGGGCAAGTACCGCAAGCAGCACATTCCCCACGTGGGCGGCTTCTGGGAGAAGTTCTACTTCCGGCCCGGCAACGGTGGTTACCCAGTCTTCGAGACGGCAGTCGGCAAGATCGGCGTGTACATCTGCTACGACCGCCACTTCCCTGAGGGATGGCGCGCACTCGGAGTTAACGGTGCGCAGATCGTCTTCAATCCGTCAGCAACCTCACGCGGCTTGTCGCAGTACCTGTGGAGTATCGAGCAGCCTGCTGCCGCCGTGGCCAACGAGTACTACGTCGGTGCGATCAACCGGGTGGGTATCGAAGATCTCGGCGACGACGACTTCTACGGTCAGTCGTACTTCGTCGATCCCGAAGGCAACTACGTGGGCGAGAAGGGTGATCCCTACAAGCCCGAGCTCATCGTTCGCGACCTGAACATGGACCTTCTCACCGAGGTTCGCAACCGTTGGCAGTTCTACCGGGACCGTCGTCCAGACGCCTACCAGGACCTCACCCGTCCGTAAGTTTCACCCTCGCTACGAAGCATCGTCAGTCAATTAGTTGATCAGGGAGAAGTCATGACCATCCTCATCAAGAACGGAATTGTCGTCTCGCCCCAGGGCAGCACCCAGGCTGACGTGCTCATCGACGGCGAGCGCATCGCCGCCGTCCTCGCACCCGGAGATTCGTCTCTCGGTGCAAATATCGAAGCAAGCGCTGACCGTGTCATCGATGCCACCGGGAAGTACGTCGTTCCCGGTGGCATCGACGGCCACACGCACATGGAAATGCCGTTCGGCGGCACCGTGGCTTCCGACAGTTTCGAGACCGGCACCCGGGCAGCAGCTTGGGGCGGCACGACAACCATCATCGATTTCGCCGTTCAGAAGCAAGGAGAACGAGTACAGGACTGCTTGGCCGCCTGGCACGACAAGGCCCGAGGCAATTGCGCAATCGACTACGGCTTCCATCAGGTCGTGGGCGGTGTCGACAGCGAATCCCTCAAGGCCATGGACGAACTTGTCGACGAGGGCGTCACGACATTCAAGCTGTTCATGGCATACCCGGGTGTTTTCCTGAGCTCAGACGGCCAGATCCTGCAGGCCATGCAGCAGGCCAGTAGCAATGGCTCCATGATCATGATGCACGCCGAGAACGGCAGTGCAATCGATGTACTCGTTGCTCAAGCACTTGCCGAGGGCAAGACCGACCCCAAGTACCACTCCCTCACCCGTCCATGGGAGACCGAGGCGGAGGCCACCAACCGCGCGATCATGCTGGCGCGCATCACCGGAGCACCTCTGTACATCGTTCACATGTCCGCCAAGCAGGCAGTTGAAGTGCTCCAGAAGCACAAGGACGAAGGCTGGAACGTGTTCGGCGAGACCTGCCCGCAGTACCTCTACCTGTCACTAGAGGAGCAATTGGCCCAACCGGGCTTCGAAGGTGCGAAGTGGGTGTGCTCCACGCCGCTCCGCTCGCGTGCCGAGGGGCATCAGGACGAGCTCTGGCGCTACTTGCGCACGAATGATCTCTCAGTCATCAGCACCGATCACTGCCCATTCTGCTTCAAGGAGCAAAAGGAGATGGGTGTCGGTGACTTCTCGAAGATTCCCAACGGCATCGGCTCGGTCGAGCACCGGATGGACTTGATCTTCCAGGGCGTAGTTGACGGCAAGATCAGCCTCGAGCGCTGGGTCGAGCTGTGCAGCACGACGCCCGCACGCATGTTCGGGCTCTATGGACGCAAGGGCGCCATCGCACCGGGCTTTGATGCCGATGTCGTGATCTACGACCCGGCAGGCCGCACCGAGATCGGTTTCCACAAGACGCACCACATGAACATGGATCACTCAGCCTGGGAGGGCTACGTGATCGATGGCCATGTCGACACAGTGATTTCCCGTGGAACTGTCGTGATTGACGATAACGCGTATCACGGAACTAAGGGCCACGGTCAGTTCCTCAAGCGCGGACTCTCGCAGTACCTCATCTGACCCTCTCACCACTGAAGAAAGCGGTAATCGTGCGCAGCATCGACCATTGGATCAACGGCACCAACGTTCCCTCGACCTCCGGTCGTACCGCCCCGGTATTCAATCCGGCCACCGGCGAGCAGCAGGCCACCGTAGGTCTCGCCAGCGTTGCCGAGGTTGATGCAGTAGTGGCAGCGTCTAAGGAAGCCGCTGCAGCATGGCGCTCGTCTTCTCTGTCGAAGCGTGCCGAGATCATGTTCAAGTTCCGCCAGCTCGTCGATGAGAATCGGGCCAAGATCGCCGAGCTCATCTCCATTGAGCACGGCAAGGTACCCAGCGACGCAGCCGGAGAGCTCGCTCGTGGCATCGAGAATCTTGAATACGCCTGCGGAATCCCGAACCTGCTCAAGGGTGGTTACAGCGAGCAGGTGTCGGGTGGCATTGATGTGTACTCCATCAAGCAACCCCTTGGCGTCGTTGCAGGCATCACACCCTTCAACTTCCCCGCGATGGTGCCGATGTGGATGTTCGCTAACGCCATTGCGTGCGGTAACGCCTTCATTCTCAAGCCCAGCGAGAAGGATCCGTCGGTCAACACCTACATTGCAGAACTCTTGAAGCAGGCCGGTCTTCCTGATGGCGTCTTCAACATCGTCCAAGGCGACAAGGTGGCCGTCGACCGGATACTTGAGCACCCTGACATTGCCGCAGTGAGCTTTGTCGGATCCACTCCGATTGCCAAGTACATCTATGCGACGGGTACTGCAAACGGCAAGCGCGTGCAGGCCCTCGGCGGGGCGAAGAACCACATGGTTGTGCTGCCTGATGCCGACATCAACATGGCTGCCGATGCGGCCGTGAGCGCTGCCTACGGCTCCGCCGGCGAGCGCTGCATGGCGATCTCAGTGGTGGTTGCCGTGGGAAACGTCGGAGATGCACTCGTCGAGGCGATTGCCGAAAGGCTTCCGAAGGTCAAGGTTGGTCCCGGCACCGACCCCACGAACGAGATGGGCCCTGTCATCAGTGCTGAGCACCTCGAGAAGGTCAAGGGCTACCTCGGTGGCGCCAGCGGTGAAGGTGCGACCATCGTTGTCGACGGCCGTGAGGCCGACTTGCCCGCCAACGGCTACTTCCTTGGTGTCTCACTTCTCGATCACGTGAAGCCAGGCATGAAGGTGTACGACGACGAGATTTTTGGCCCAGTTCTCGCCGTGATGCGCGTCGCCACGTATGAAGAGGCTGTCGACCTCATCAATAAGCACCAGTACGGCAATGGCACCGCGATCTTCACCCGCGACGGTGGCGCCGCGCGACAGTTCCAGTTCGAGATCAACGTCGGCATGGTCGGCGTGAACGTGCCGATCCCCGTTCCAGTGGCCTACTACAGCTTCGGTGGATGGAAGTCATCGCTGTTCGGTGATAGCAACATTTACGGACCCGCTGGCATCGAGTTCTACACACGCACCAAGACCGTGACGTCGCGCTGGCCAGACCCGTCGACGTCAAGCGTCGACCTCGGCTTCCCGCGCACCCGCTAAATCGATCACACACAAAGAAGAGGTAAGAGATGGATATCGGCGTCGTTCTGCAGTGCACTCCCCCTGCGGCTCGCGTGATCGATTTGGCCAAACGAGCCGAGACCTACGGCTTCTCGCATGTCTGGACCTTCGACTCCCACATCCTGTGGGAGGAGCCCTACGTGATCTACAGCAAGATCCTCGATGAGACCAGAAAGGTCATCATCGGCCCGATGGTCACGAATCCCGCGACTCGCGACATCACGGTCACTGCGTCTACCTACGCAACGCTCAACGAGATGTACGGCAATCGCACGGTGGTCGGCATCGGGCGTGGCGACTCAGCGGTGCGCGTGACGAACGGCAAGCCGGTCACCGTCGCAGAACTTCGTCAAGCCGTCATCGACATCAAGGGCCTGGCCAATGGCGAGGCCATTGAATACAAGGGAAACAACATTCGACTTCCCTGGGCCGGCGCGAGTCGCACCCCGGTGTACGTCGCCGCTTATGGGCCAAAGGTTCTTGCCCTCACCGGCGAGGTGGGCGACGGCTTCATCCTTCAGCTAGCCGACCCCTCGATCGCTGACTGGACCATGAATGCGGTTCGCGACGCCGCCAAGGGAGCGGGCCGTAACCCCGACGACGTGTACATGTGCATTGCTGCGCCCGCCTACGTGACCGATGGATCACCCGAGCAGCATGCCCACGCTCGTGACCAGCTGCGTTGGTTCGGCGGCATGGTGGGCAACCACGTGGCCGACATCGTGGAGCGATACGGCGATAGTGGCGTAGTGCCGCAGGCACTCACCGACTACATCAAGGCACGCAAGGGGTACGACTACAACGAGCACGGCCAGGCTGGCAACTCGCACGCTGATTTCGTGCCTGATGAGATCGTCGACAGGTTCTGCATCATCGGGCCACCCGAGGAGCACATCCGCCGTCTCGAAGAGCTGAAGGCGATGGGAGTCGATCAATTCGCGCTATACCTTCAGCACGACGACAAGGACCATACGCTGGCTGCCTACGGTGAGAAGATCATCCCGGCAGTACAGGAAGTTCTTCTGGCCAAGAGCTAGCCCTCGACCGTTTACAGGAGTGAAACTTTCGTGACCCAGACTGCAGTCGTGACCAGCGCGACACCTAGCCGAACGAGCAACGCCTCGCGTCGGTTCAAGCGGGGCGTCATCTCTGTGCTGTGGGCCCTTGGCGGAGTGGCCATCGCGATCTTGATGTGGGAACTGGTGAAGTGGGTCGGCACCTTGGTGTCACTCCCCTTCGATTCCGGCGACGGAACCATGCCTCATGTCTGGACGATCGTCGACGCCTTCTCGCAACCAGAAGTGCGAGGCTCTGACACCACAGTTCTCCAAGCAGTGGTCGCGAGCGCCGCCCACTCCTTGCTTATTGCAGCCGGTGGATTCATCATCGGCGTCAGCGTCGGGCTCCTTTTGGCGATCATCATGCAGCGCTTCTCGTTCATGGAGCGAGGCCTGCTGCCCTTCGTGATCGCCTCACAGACTGTTCCGTTGATCGCTCTTGCGCCGCTCATCGTGGGTATCGGAAATCGGATCAGCTTTGGCCCAGTTCAGTGGAACACCACGTATTCGGTGATGTTCATCGCTGCCTACCTGGCATTCTTCCCGCTCTCGGTTGGAGCGCTGCGTGGCCTGCATTCACCGACACCGACGTCACTCGAGCTCATGCGCTCGTATGCCGCCACGCCGCGCCAGATGCTCTTCCGTCTCCGTTTTCCGTCCTCGCTGCCCTATCTCGTGCCGGCACTCAAGGTGTCTGCGGCCGCCGCGATCATCGGCACCGTCGTGGCCGAGATCTCGACCGGTGTGAAGGGTGGCATCGGTCGACTGATCATCGAGTACGCCCGCGAGGCAAGCTCGAACCCAGCAAAGGTGTACGTCGCTGTTCTCGGCGCCCTAGTCCTCGGACTCGTCGCCGCCGGTCTCGTCACCGCACTTGATCTGTACCTGACACGCAATCTTCCGAAGGAAGGCAAGGCATGAGCGACAGCACAGCAGTCAACGCCAAGGGGATCTGGAAGATCTTCAATGAGGGCCAGGCCAACGAGGTGACTGCGCTGCAGGAGGTCGACCTCACAGTTGACCAAGGTGAGTTCATCTCACTCATCGGGCCATCCGGATGCGGCAAGAGCACCCTGCTCCGCGTTATTGCTGACCTCACTGACGCGACTAAGGGCGAACTGACCGTGGCCGGACTCTCGGTACACGAAGCGCGTAAGCAGCAGCGCTACGGCATCGCCTTCCAGCAGGCAGCACTCTTTGACTGGCGCACGGTTCGCCGCAATATCGAGCTGCCACTCGAACTTGCCGGCTGGGATAAGGCCAAGCGCAAGGAACGCGCCCTCGAGCTTCTTGAGATGGTGCAACTCTCAGATTTCGCCGAGCATCGTCCTTGGGAACTCTCGGGTGGCATGCAGCAACGCGTGGCGATCGCTCGCTCACTTGCCGTGGATCCGCCGCTCCTTCTCATGGATGAGCCCTTCGGCGCCCTCGACGAGATGACCCGCGAGCGCATGCAGAACGAGCTTCTTCGCATTCGCCTGGAGACCGGCAAGAGCATCATCTTCGTCACTCACTCGATACCGGAAGCCGTGTACCTCTCCGATCGAGTAGTCGTCATGTCGCCACGGCCCGGCCGGATCACCGACGTCATCAACGTGAACCTGGGCGACCGCAACGAAGACACTCGCGAGTCGGAGGCCTTCTTCGAGTCCGTGACGGCGGTGCGCGAAGCCCTCCGTGGTCGTACCGGAAATTCGGGCAGCAGCATTCGCGCTCGGGTGGGCGAGGTCTGATGCGGGGCAAGCTCAGGGCCATCTGGCCGCCGATTCTCATCGCAGCGATCTTCCTGATCGCCTGGCAGCTCCTGGTCGTCATCCAAGATCTCAAGCCGTACTTGCTCCCGGCCCCAAGCCTGATTTTCAGCACCTTCACGAGCAGCATTGACTTGATGTTCAGCGCCGCCTTCTACACCGGATCAACCGCTTTCATGGGCCTAGTGTTCGGAACATTTATTGGGCTTGTCCTCGCACTTCTGGCCCAGCGTTTCGGCGTCGTTAACAATCTGATAACTCCTCTCGCTGCAGGGCTCGCAGCCGTCCCGATCATCGCGTTGACCCCTATCCTCAACAACATGTTCGACATCACGAGCCGTACGCCTCGAGTCCTGATTACAACGATCATCGTGTTCTTCCCGGTCTTCGTGAATGTGACCAAGGGCCTTATTCAGGTTCGGCCGGTTCAGTTGGAACTTATGAAGTCGATGAACGCGACCCCGCGCACCACTCTCCGCGTGCTTCGCGTACCGAACGCCATCCCCTTCTTCTTCACAGCACTCAAGATTGCGGCTCCCCTCTCGGTGATCGCCGCCCTGGTCGCCGAGTACTTCGGCGGACCTCAAACCGGACTTGGCAGCCGCATCGCATCCGCTGCTGCCAACACTGCCTACGGTCGCGCGTGGGCATATGTGGTCGCTTCCATCATCACCGGTCTGGTGTTCTACCTGATCGTCGTGATGGTCGAGAAGTGGACCACTCCCTGGACGGGCCGTAGTACTACGGCCTGACATCTATAAGAAGGAGACAGTATGCGAGACATCGCACGCAACAAGTGGGTCCAGTTCGCTGGTCTCGCCACTGTTGGCGCACTTGCCCTCTCGGCATGTGGTGGCAGCAGCAGCAGTAGTTCCTCGGCAGCAACCGCTGCAGCATCTGCAGCTGCTCCGGCCTCCTCGGCCGCAGCGGCTGAGTGCACCACTCCGACTCCGGTCAAGCTGCAGTTGCAGTGGTTCGTCCAGTCTCAGTTCGCCGGCTACTACGCAGCCAAGGACATGGGCTACTACAAGGATGCCTGCCTTGACGTAACTATCCTCGAGGGTGGCGTGGACATCGTTCCGCAGACCGTGCTGGCTCAGGGCGGCGCTGACTTCGCCATCAGCTGGGTACCGAAGGCTCTCTCGTCACGCGAGCAGGGCGCAGGCATCGTCGATGTCGCACAGGTCTACCAGCGTTCGGGCACCCGCCAGGTGTCCTGGGCAGACTCAGGCATCAAGACCTCGGCAGACCTGAAGGGCAAGAAGGTCGGTAACTGGGGCTTCGGCAACGAGTACGAGCTGTTCGCCGGCATCTCCAAGGCCGGGCTCAATGCTTCCTCGGATGTTGAGCTCGTGCAGCAGCAGTTCGACATGAAGGCACTGCTGAGCCGTGAGATCGACGCAGCCCAGGCTATGACCTACAACGAGTACGCGCAGCTGCTCGAGGCCAAGAATCCGAAGACCGGCAAGCTCTACACCGCCGAGGACTTCACTGTTCTTGACTGGAACACCGAGGGCACGGCTATGTACCAGGACGCCATCTGGGCCTCGCAGGAGCGCCTTGCTGACGCGGCCTACCAGGCCACGACCCAGGCATTTGTCCAGGCATCCCTCAAGGGTTGGATCTACTGCCGCGACAACGCCCAGAAGTGCGCCGACATCGTCGTC
>CALFIA010000254.1 GCA_937876275.1 uncultured Actinomycetes bacterium
GCTCGCAGAATGCCGGAGAGGTCGAGAATGCCGCGGCCGGCCTCGACGGTCTTGCCCGTGGGGGTCGCGGCGGTGACGTCCTTGATGTGCAGGTCGAACAGCCGGTCGTTGGCCGCGTTGAGGTTCTCGACCTCATCGTTCTGCTCGGTACGGTCGACGACCGCGGGCGACTTGCCACGGCGATGTCCGATGCCGGGGACGAACTTCCAGCGGGCATCGCGATAGGACAGCTGCAAAGCCTGCGTGCTCGAGATGACATGGTCGCGGCCGGCGCCGCCGGGGTCTGTTGATGCCGTTGGCGGCCCGCTGGAGCCTCCGTGGCCGGCTCAGCCGCTCCGGCTCAGGTGACCGACGTCAAGATGGGCCTGGAGCCGTGGATCGGCTATGCGCCGTGGTTCATTGCGCAGGACCAGGGCTGCTTCCAGAAGAACGGTCTCAATGTCGAGATCACGACCTTCAAGACTGACGCTGACCGAAATGCCGCCATCGTTGCCGGGCAGAGCGATGTGTCGAATATCGACACCGGCGGAGTTATCCGGTTCACCGCGAAGGATCAGCCGGTCGTGCCGATTCTGCTCGAGGACGACTCCCGCGGTGCCGATGCGATTCTCTCGACTCCCGATATCTCTAGTGCACAGGATCTGGTCGGCAAGGATGTCGCTTACGAATTCGGGACTACGAGCGATCTGCTCTTCCACGAATTCCTGAAGAAAAACAACATCGATCCGAAGTCGGTCAACTCTGTAAACGCACCGGCAGCCGATGCGGGAACCCTGCTCATCGCGGGCAAGGCTCCGGCAGCCGTGACCTACGAGCCCTACATCTCCGCCGCCACTCAGGGAGACAATGCCTCGAAGGCCAAGGTTCTGTACTCGAGTGCCGATGCTCCAGGTCTCATCTCCGACTGGCTGGTTGCCAACAAGGACTGGCTCGCCAACAATCAGGCGGCAGTCAAGGGACTGGTCAAGTGCTGGGACGAGGCAGTCGCCTACTACAACAGCAACCCGAAGGAAGGCACCGCCATCATGGCCAAGGGGACGGGCGTGCAGAATCCGGACGATCTGACCAGCACACTCGCCGGAGTTCACTACTACTCGGTTGACGAGAACAAGAAGTTCGTTGCTGATGGATCCATTGCCGGCTGGGTGAAGAACGCCAGCGAGGTCATGACTGGAATGGGTCAGATCTCGGCGCCGGTTGAGCTCTCGATCAGCAGCGATTACACCAACTAGATTTCTGGGTGATCGTGGCAACCTTTCAAGCAGAGAACCCTTCTGTCGGCGCTGCCCCCCAAGCGAGGGGGCAGCGCCGGCGCAAGGCCGGAATCTTCTCGCCGATCCCGCGTAAGCATTACGCGCTCACGGCAGGCATCGCGCTCGTCGTACTTCTCGCTGTGTGGTGGGCGGCCAGCGCATTCAAACTGGTGAACCCGCTTTTCCTTCCCGGCCCCGGTGAAGTGTGGAAGTCATTCCGCCTCTGGACTTCTGACAATACGCTCTGGCTTGATACTCGCGACAGTGTCACGCGCATCATGCTCGGCTTCCTCGTGAGCTCATTGGTGGCAGTTCCGGTTGGCATCCTCATGGGTACCTACAAGCGAACTGAAGCAGCGATCGAGCCCATCGTGGGCTTCATTCGCTACATGCCCGCGGTCGCCTTCATCCCGCTGACCCTGATCTGGTTCGGCACAACGGAGACGCAGAAGATCGTCATCTTGTTCATCGGTGTCTTCTTCCAGGAAGTCCTGCTGGTCATGGACAACGTCAAGACTGTGCCGAAGCAGTTCGTCGAGATGGCCTACACGCTGGGGCTGCGCCAGCCAGCAGTGCTTTGGCGCGTCGTCGTGCGTTACTCACTACCCGGGATCGTCGATACCCTGCGCATCTGCATGGGCTGGGCCTGGACATATCTCGTGGTCGCCGAGCTCGTGGGCGCCCAGACCGGACTCGGATTTCGCATCCAGACTGCGCAGCGATACCTCGATACGCCGCTGATCCTTGCGGGCATCATCTGGATCGGCATTCTCGGCCTGGCCTTCGATTACGGCTTCAAGCTCATATACGTCAAGGCTTTTCCATACATGAAGCGGGGGAGATGAGATGTCTGACCTACTGGCCATTGACCAGGTCTGGAAGTCCTTCCCACGACGAAAGGCCGAAGACCTCCTTGTCCTCAAGGACGTGTCACTCACGCTCGCGGAGGGCGAGTTCGTCTCACTTCTCGGTGCATCCGGCTGTGGAAAGTCCACGCTTCTTCGGATCGTGGCAGGTCTAGAGCAGGAGACTGCGGGTGAGATCAGGCTTGATGGTGCACAGGTAGTCGGGCCAGGCAGAGATCGTGGCATGGTCTTTCAGCAATACACCCTGTTTCCCTGGCTCACCGCGCAGGGAAATGTCGAATTCGCCCTTGACGACGTTCCCCGTGGTCAGCGTGCGGAAATCGCTCGGGAATACCTGAATGTTGTCGGACTCCTCAAGTTTGCCGACAACTTTCCGAATGAACTCTCCGGCGGGATGCAGCAGCGCGTGGCCATCGCAAGAGCGCTGGCGCTTCGCCCGCGCATCCTCCTGATGGACGAGCCTTTCGGTGCCCTTGACGCCCAAACCCGAGGACTCATGCAGGAACTACTCCTGAGTATCTGGGAGCGAGATCGACTCTCGGTTCTGTTCGTCACTCATGACGTCGAAGAGGCGCTGATCCTCTCGGATCGAGTATGCGTCCTCGGTGCCTCCCCGGGGCACGTACGCGAGATTGTCGATGTCCCTATTCCCCGGCCGCGCGTGTACGAGCTACGCGATTCAGCCGAGTTCGTCAAGCTCAAGCAGCACGTACACGGGCTGATTCACGACGAGGCCGTCAAGGCGACCGGGCTGGCCGGCGTCCTGGCACGCGGAGGGTACTAATGTCCGAGACATCGAATAGGTCTGTCAGTCGTGCCTTGTTCATTCTGGAGAAGCTCGCGTCTTCGCGTGAGCCGCTGGCACTTCGGGATATCGCGGAAGAGCTGGAAATTCCCAAGAGCAGCGGTCTCGTTCTCTTACGCGCGCTTGAGGAGCATGAATTCGTTGAAAGAGATGCCATCGGTCGATATTCGGTCGGACTTCGCGCATTCGAGATCGGAATGTCGTACATCCGCGGAATGTCATCCGTTCGAGCCGCATCGGATCAACTCCGAATTCTCACGGAGGCACTGAACGTCACCGCACACTTCGCGGTCCTTGATGGAGACGATGTCGTCTACGTAGCAAAGGAGGACCCCGAGGATCTGGGCGTTCGGCTTGCAAGCTTCATCGGTGCCAGACTTCCTGCTGCAACGACCGCTGTGGGCACGGCTCAACTCGCATGTCTCCCGCCTCGACCCAG
>CALFIA010000255.1 GCA_937876275.1 uncultured Actinomycetes bacterium
GAGCTCAAGCGCGAAGGTTTTGACTTGTGCTTCATCGCTTTGCATGGACGCTATGGCGAAGACGGCACAGTGCAAGGCCTCTTCGAACTGACCGGCATCCCGTACGTGGGCTCCGGAGTTCTCTCATCGGCGGTTGCCATGGATAAGGGCTACATGAAGGCATTGTTTGCCGCCGCAGGCCTCGGGGTGGGGCCCTATGAGGTCATCACCGATCATCAATGGCGCACCAATGAAGCCGAGTGCCGGGCACGAATCGCAAAACTCGGTTACCCGCTCTTCGTCAAGCCGGCGCGTGCCGGCTCGTCACAGGGCATTACCAAGGTGCATTCCCTCGAGGAACTCGATGTCGCCATCGCCGACGCCCGTCAGCACGACCCGCGGTTGGTGATCGAGGCGGGCATTGAGGCCGTGCGTGAGATCGAGTGCGCGGTCATGGTCGACGCGCAAGGTATTGCGCGAGCAAGCCGATGTGCCGAGATCATCGTGAGGTCCGGCCACGAGTTCTACGACTTCGCTGCGAAATATCTCGAGGATGCAGCCGACCTCGTAGTGCCTGCCGACATTCCTGATGCGGTTGAGGCGCGCATTCGCGAACTCGCGGTCGTGGCCTTTGATGCTCTGGGATGTGAAGGGCTTGCACGAGTCGACTTCTTCCTGCTTCCCGATGGCTCGGTAGTCGTGAATGAGGTGAACACGATGCCCGGTTTCACGCCAATCTCGATGTTCCCTCGCATGTGGGATGTGTCGGGCATCGGCTACGAGCAACTCGTCGATGCGCTGGTGGCCGATGCACTCCGTCGTGGCACGGGGCTGCGCTGAGATGGGCGCAGACGGAACCATTGGTGAGGTGGGGGAGTTCGGTCTCATCGATCGGCTCACGGCGGGATTGACGAGCAATGCGCATGTGATCGTCGGGCCGGGCGATGACACGGCGATCGTGAGCGCGCCCGATGGTCGAACACTCGTGACTGTCGATGTCCTTGTCGAGGGCAAGCACTTTCGTCGAGACTGGTCGACCGCGGTCGATATCGGTCGCAAGGCCGCAGCGGCGAGTCTCGCGGATATCGCAGCCATGGGTGCCACGGCCACTGCACTCGTCGTGTCCTTCGCGGCCCCTGCTGACCTTCCGGCTTCGTGGGCACTTCAGTGCATGAGCGGACTCGCCGAGGAAGCTGCCCTGGTAGGTGCGAGCATCGTGGGCGGCGACATCTCTGCTGCGGACTCCATTGTCATCTCGGTGACCGCCCTCGGTGATCTTGCGCAGGCCAAGCCGGTGTTGCGGTCAGGGGCCAAGCCGGGGGATCGCATCGCACTCGCCGGCCGGGTTGGCTGGTCGGCGGCCGGCCTTGCGGTGCTCTCCCGTGGTTTCAGATCACCTCGAATTCTCGTCAACGCGCATCGGTTCCCGGAACCGCCGTACTCCTGCGGACCGCTCGCGGCGAAGGCGGGTGCCACGTCGATGATCGACGTCAGTGACGGTCTGATTGCCGATGCCCGTCACATTGCCGAGGCTTCAACGGTTGTCATGAACCTCTCAAGTGCGGCGCTGGAGATTCCCGAGGAGATTCGCGCGACCGCGGCTGCCTACAACGTTGATCCTCGACTGTGGTTGCTTACCGGTGGCGAGGATCACGCCCTGCTGGCGACCTTCTCGGGCAGGAAGAAGCTGCCTGCTGGCTTTATCGAGATCGGCTTAGTTGACGCTGTCGGCGACGATGGCCCGGGCGTAGTAGTCGACGGCGTCCGAGACAACTCCCGTGGTGGGCATCGTCACTTTTAGTTCGTGAAAAGGCGAGAAGCGCGCGGAAAACCGCGCGCTTCTCGAGGTGTGGTGGCGAACTAGCCGCGAACGACCTTGCCGGCCTTCAGGCATGCAGCGCACACATTCTGGCGCTTGGGGGTCTTGCCCACGAGGGTGCGCACGCGCTGGATGTTCGGGTTCCAGCGACGCTTGGTGCGACGATGGGAATGGGAGATCGAATGCCCGAAGCTGGGGCTCTTACCGCAGACATCGCAGACAGCAGCCACGGTGCACTCCTTTAACAGTTAACTCGAGTCACCCGTTACCGGGGATCTGCCCCTCACGGGCAGCGCCTAAGACTAGCCGAGTCCCCGTGATGGGCCCAAATCGAGGGTACGGTTTCGCCAGCACCTGCCTGGTGGGGGCGGCGCGGAGGGGCGATATGACGGCGCGGGCCGATCTCGACAGCACGACCATCCAGGAGTGGGCCTATGCCGCCCTGGATGGCCTCGAGGACGCCAGAGCCCGAATCGACAGCCTGAATGTCTTTCCCGTCCCCGACGGTGACACCGGCACGAACGTCTACTTGACCATGGAGGCTGCCTGCGCAGCTGTGGATGCCGCCTTGACCGACAGTCGTACGCGGGCTGCTGCTGCCGCGGCCTTGGCTCGAGGTGCACTTTTGGGAGCCCGTGGCAACTCAGGAGTGATCTTGTCGCAGATCCTGAAGGGAACCGGTGATGTGCTCGGCGGACTACCCGAGGACCACCCGGTCGACGGGCCGGCCATCGCCCGTCTGCTTTGCCGAGGTGCCGATCTGGCTTACGCGGCAGTGGCACGTCCGGTCGAAGGGACGATCCTCACGGTCGCTCGCGCCGCCGCAGATGCCGCACAGGAGGCGGTCGATGCCGGAATCACTGACACATCCGAAGTGCTGTCCCGTGCTGCCGAGAACGCACGCGACGCACTCGACCGGACACCAGAATTGCTCGAGACCTTGCGCATGGCGGGTGTGGTCGACGCGGGCGGCCAGGCCTTCGTGGTCGTGCTCGATGCGCTCGCCGACGTGGTGCGGGGTGTCCGGCGCCCGAGAACCGTGGCGCCACGGGCCGTGGTGCAGCCCATTGAGGATCGTCGCGAGGTCGACTACGTCGGGCCGGCCTATGAGGTGATGTTCCTTCTTGATGCCGACGAGGCGGCGATTCCCGAGTTGCGCGCAATCTTGGACTCACTGGGTGACTCACTTGTCATCGTCGGTGGCGAGCGGTTGTGGAATGTGCACGTCCATGTCGATGATGCCGGAGCCGCCGTCGAGGCGGGCATGGCAGCCGGAAGCCCTTACCGGCTTCGTATTACCTATCTGCACACGGATGAGCATGCCGAGGAGCTCAAGACTCGTGCGATCGTCGCCGTCGCGCATGGAGCGGGTGTAGCTGACCTCCTGCAGGAGCAGGGCGTGCACGTCGTCATGGCCTCTGCGGGTCAGCGTCCGTCCACGTCCGAGATCCTCGGAGTGATCGCGAATGCGCATACCGGCGAAGTCATCGTGCTGCCCAGCGATGGCGACACGAGGGCAGTGGCGGAGATCGCCGCGACTCAGGCGCGAACCGAGGGAATTCGAGTGTCGGTGATCCCGACGCGTTCGGTCGTCCAAACCCTTGCGGCTGTGGCAGTCAGTGACCCCGACGCACGATTTGACGATGATGTCGTGACGATGACCCGGGCTGCGGGTGCCACTCACTACGGGGCAATTACGACCTCGGTCCGAGAGGCACTGACATCAGCCGGGACCTGCCAGCCGGGTGACATTCTCGGATTGGTCGACGGCGATATCCGCTTCATCGGCAAGGACAGCGATGCAACGGCACGCGAGCTGATCGCGAGCATGCTTGCCGCCGGTGCTGAACTCGTGACTCTGGTCCTCGGCTACGAGGCGTCGGATTACATGCGTACCGTGCTTCCGCGCTGGCTCGCCACTGACTACCCGCTGGTCGACGTCGCTGTGCACGAGGGCGGACAGCCGCTCTGGCCGCTCATCATCGGTGTGGAGTGATGACCATTCTCGACACCAAGCTCGCTGGGGTGCTGGGTGGGAAAACTGCAAAGGCGCTCGAAAAGGCGTTTCGAATTTCGACGGTCGATGATCTGCTGCACCACTATCCGCGCCGATACGCCGAGCGCGGCAAGCTCAGTGACCTCGCGAGCCTGCGCGATGGCGAGTCGGTCACGGTTCTTGCCGAGATCGAGAGCGTGACCGTGCGAGCGATGCGCGCGCGTCGAGGTTCGATCCTCGAGGCCATCATCACCGATGGCAAGGGTCGCCTTTCGGTGACCTTCTTTAATCAGAAATGGCGTGAGCGCGAATTTCGAGCCGGTCGCAGCGGACTCTTCTCCGGCGAGATTTCTGACTACCGCGGTAAGCGTCAGCTCGCTCATCCGCAATGCGTCCTCTTTCCTGATGGCATCGAAGACGACCCGGAGGCAACCGCTGCCTTTGCGGGCGCAATCATCCCGGTGTACCCGGCAAGCGGCTCCATTACCTCGTGGCAGATTCAGGCGGCCGTTCGAATCGTGCTCGACACGCTCGGAGACGTTGATGACCCGATTCCTGCTGAGGTACTCGAGCGGCATGGCCTGGTGGATCGTGCCTCCGCACTTCGCTTGATCCATCGGCCTGAGTCGATTGACGATGTCGAGAAGGCGCGCGACCGGCTGAAGTTCGAAGAGGCCTTTTGTCTTCAGGCGATCTTGGCGCAGCGCCGTGCTGAGTTCTCGTCGCTCCCGGCGACCGCGCGCGATTCCGTCGGCGGTCCGCTCTTGACTGACTTCGACGCTCGACTTCCCTTCACTTTGACTGCCGGGCAAGTGTCGATCGGTAACGAGATTTTCGATGATCTCGGGGCCACGCACCCGATGCATCGACTCGTGCAAGGTGATGTGGGTAGTGGCAAGACTCTCGTGGCCCTGCGAGCGATGCTGGCAGTCGTCGACTCCGGAGGGCAGGCCGCGCTGCTCGCTCCGACAGAGGTTCTGGCTTTGCAGCATCATCGCTCGATCACGCGAATGCTGGGCGAACTGGCTCAGCGTGGCCAGTTGGGCGGGGCGGAGCACGGAACTCGTGTCGCCCTGTTGACGGGTTCGCAGCGCACTGCCACGAGACGCAAGGAACTCCTCGATGTGATCACCGGCGAGGCGGGCATCGTGGTGGGCACTCATGCCCTTCTCCAGGACAGCGTGGAATTCCGGGATCT
>CALFIA010000256.1 GCA_937876275.1 uncultured Actinomycetes bacterium
CCACTGGCAACCGGATACCCGGCAGCCTCGAAACGAGCGATCTCCGCTGGCATGTCAGCAGCCGGGACGAGCACGCCCACATGATGAAAACCGCCTTCGCCATCGCCATACATATCGCGGTAGATCGACGTACCCGGCTCGTCATGGGCGATGAGCTGGATCTGGGCTGGGCCTGCTTGACCAAAGGCGTAATGCACGCGAGTAGTGCTCGGCTCACCGCGATACGTCAGTTCGCGTCCGAGGTGACTCTTACTCACGAAGAACGGGCCTGCGCCCATCACCTCAACCCAGTGACGGATTCCCTCTTCGAGATCGGGCACGACATAGGCGTACTGCACGATCGGATATCGGATGAGCGGCTCGTTCATGAGTTCCTCGCTAGTCGTCGAGCATTGAGGCGAGAGCGTACGCCTGCTTAGTGGCAAAGAGCAGCCTTCTCGGAGCAAAGGCATCACCGATCAGATGCACACGGGGATGCATCATCTTGAGTTCCTCGTACAGCGACGCCTCGGGCACGCCGCCACAGGCAAGCACCACCGAGTCGAAATCACCAACGACCTCAGTGCGACCTGAATAGGAGTGGCGCACCTGCACGCCCTCGTCGGTGATAGCCGTGACGATCTCCGTGTACCTGAACTTCACTCCCGCATTGTCGAGCCGGGCCATGATGCCGCCGATGATGTAGCGAGTGAGCAAAGGTGCGGGGCCATTCGTCGCGTACACCACCGTCACGTCGTGCCCGGCCGTTGCGAGGAAATCAGCAACAGCGAGCGGAGGCATGTGGTCGTCTTGTGCAATCACCAGAACTCTCGTGCCAGGGGTGACCGCACCGTCAAGCACCTCGCGCATGTCGTGCACGTTCGCCCGGCCGAGGCCTTCGACATCGGGGTAACGCGCATTCGCACCTGTCGCAACGACCACGACATCGGCATTCGCATCCATTACTTCGTCAGCCGTAGCAGCTCTACCCTCACTCACGCTCACGCCAACTCGATCAAGTCGCTTCCGCTGCCATTCGAGGTAATCAGCGAAGCCCTCGTATGTCGGCGCATTCACCGCGGTGCGCAATTGACCGCCGAGCCGATCAGTCTTCTCCCAGATCTCCACCCGATGGCCCCGTTCGGCAGCCAGTGCAGCAACCTCCAAGCCCGCAGGCCCACCGCCGATGACCAGCACGTTGCGCGCGGTGCGTGCAGGCACCGGCCAGGATTCCTTGACCTCAGTGCCCACATGCGGATTCACGGCACAGCTGAGGTTGAGCTTCTCCGCGAGCGACGCGCTGATGCAGTCGTTACAGCCCGTGCACGGACGAATCTCCTCCGCACGGCCCTGCTCTGCCTTGCGCACCCAGTCCGCATCGGCGATCACCGCACGAGCGAGTCCGACCACGGCCGCATTCCCGTTCGCAATGATCGCTTCGGCGAGCTCCGGGGTCGTGACCCGACCGGAGTATGCGACGGGAAGCGTGAGAGCACGTGCGAACTCGCCTGACATGTCGGCCCATTCGCCGGGCGCATAGGCGTGCGGCTGGATGTAGCTGGGGTTCCCCCAGTTGCTGCCGACCACGAGGCTGACGAAGTCAATGAACCCTGATGCCTCGAGATATTGGGCAATCTCGATGCCACCGGTCAGGTCGTAACCGCCGGTCATCTCCTCGAACATGTTGAGACGGACACCGATCGTGAAGTTGTCACCGGTGAGTTCACGCGATGCACGGAGAATCTCCATCACGATTCGCATGCGGTTCCCGAAATTTCCGCCGTACTCATCATCGCGGCGGTTAGTCAACGGTGACATGAACCACTCGAGAATGTCGTCGTGATTGAGATGGAGCTCGATTCCGTCAGCGCCGGCTGCCTGCGCCTCGCCGGCACTCCAGGAGAACTCCTGCACGTACCAGGCGATCTCGTCACGAGTGAGCGCATGCGGCACGGCGTTGAGCATCGGCGTACTCAGCACCGATGACGGGGCATTCGGCAAGCCGCCCTGGCTGACTAACTGGATCGTGAGCTTCGATCCCGCCCCATGGATTGCCTCGGTGAGCTGACCGATGCGGTCGCGAAAGTGCGGGAGGCGGATGTATCCCTTGGTACGGGCGCCCACCCCGACCGGGTCAAAGCCCGGTACGTAGAGGTTGTCGATATGCCCGGTGATCGTGTCGAACCAGGCCACCCCGGCCTCGGCCCTGGCTCGGATATAGGCCACATGCTGGTCAGCCTGCTCCTGGGTTCCCCACAGCGGCCCCATAAGAGCGGTATGCGGGGGGACCATAACCCGGTTTTTCAGCTGCATCGAGCCGATACGCACTGGTGAGAAAAGGTTCGGGTACTCAGTCACGATTTCCTCACGGTTGCGTACTTGTCTAGATGAATTCTAGGCGAGCGCGACGCCTGAAAGGGGAAATCTGGATGATCTCGGGATGAAGGGACGTCGCGCCCTAGCGTCTGGAGACATTCTCTGCTTACCCTGAAAGCACGACTGCGACAGGAGGCGCAATGAGTGCTGCTCGGCGACTGCCGCGCGCCCTCATTGCCATGGGCGCTTCCGTGGTCGTACTCACGGCCTGCGCCAGCACCTCCCCGGGCCCGACGGTTGATGCGGGTCAGTGCACGGGTGCCTCCCCCTCTGAGCTCACGGCCACAGGTAGCGGCGAGGTCTGCGCTGACAACGGCTTCCACCCCTCGAACGACGGTTTCTCCTTCGCTAACTGGGGAGGCACGCCCACCGCTGACGCCATCGACTCCGGCACCTTGATCGCAATGTTCGGCCGCGAGCCCGTCTGCGCCACTGACTCCGCCACGTCGTGCACGATGCGTCCGGCAGCGAAGGCCTGGATGGATCAGATGAACGAGGCACTGGCCAACGGCCGGTGCGAGGGCATGGCAGTGCTGAGCGAGCGACTCTTCGATGGCCTGGCCCGCGCCGCAGAGCTCGATCCACGCGCACAGCACACCATCGATCTCGCACGCACCCAGCCGACTGTCGCACGCACCCTCGGCTACTGGTGGCTCACCCAATTCCCTGCCGAGGTGGCGACACCAACGTCGAAGTCACGGTCACTTCTTCCCTCGCAGATGATCACCGAGATCATCACCGGCCTCGAGAAGCGCACGGGCAACACTCTCGGTCTCTATAGCGAGTTCGGCGGCCACGCTGTTACGCCAATTGCCGTGGTGAAGGAAGGCCCGAACTTCACCATCTCCGTCTACGACAGCAACGACCCGGGCGTCATCAAGCACGTGATCGTCGACCCCTCGACCGAGTCGTGGGTATACGACGCGCGGTCAAACTCCTCAGGCGTAGTGACCGAGCGCTGGCACGGCAGTGGCGCCGGTTCCATGGATCTGACTCCCATGGCGTTGCGCACCGGTGCTTTCACCGCGCCGTTCAGCGAAGGCCCAAATGCCAACACTTACGTGACCGTTACCTCACCTAAGGACGGCACCAACCTCGGCGCCATCATCACTCGCGGCACCTCGGTCATCGATACACGAGCCCTTGGCGCGAAGCTTCCTGAGGGCGTGACCGTGCATCAGATCACGGGTACAGGTACCGGTGTCGAGGTGATCATCAAGGGCGATGCGGGTGCCTTCGACGTGCAGGCCGTCAGTTCGACAGACGCAGCCATGGCGACTCTGAGTATCGACGTGCCCGGCAAGCCGATGGTGACCGCGCGTGGTCGCACAGGTTCGTCTGCAGGCAAGGCACTGAGAATCAAGCGCAATGCGAGCGGCGCCGTGGCAGTGGAGTCGGGAAACAAGAGCCCAGTGCACGCGACTATCTCCACGGAGTCTGAGACGGTTCAACTCACGGCGCCTCCGTCAACCGATGTGCACCTCACTGCCGCCCCGGCACCAGCGGCCTCGCTCGTCGATCAGTCAGGCGGCACGCTCGCCACGTACGGCACGGCCCAGAATCCATCGACATCGGTGAACACGACCACGTTGACCCTGAACTCCCAGGGCGACGGCTTCACCGTTGCACGCAGCCTGACCGTTGCCGAGATTCCCGCGCCCGCGCCCGTTATTCAGGCGCCTGCGGCACCGTCTCCCTCAGCTTCTGCCTCGCGCGAGCGCAAGGAGAAGCCCGAGGCAGAACGCGGAAAGAAATCAGAACGACCGTCGAAGGCACGCGGCGACAGGCCGGATGAGGTCACCCCATCGCCGTCAGCATCCGCGACTCCTAGTCGCACGCGAGCACCCGAGAACTCTCACGAGAATGAGGGTTCATCAGGAACAGGTCACGCGGCTGACGACAGCAATCGCGCACCGGCACCAACGACGTCCGCGACACCGGCGCCCTCGGGCTCATCATCTGCAAGCCGGAGTGCATCACCCAGCGCTTCCGCAACGGCATCAGCCAGCGCGTCACCGTCGGTGACCCCTTCCGCGAGCGCGAGCGCGTCAGCGTCACGGAGTGCGACACCGACGCCTACGCCGACTCCAACACCTTCATCGACCAAGACGGACGATGACAAGTCGAAAAAGCAGGAAGACGACGACTAGAGCAGCGTGACTGCTCCGGTTGACCCGTCGACCTCGACCATGGCGCCATCGGGAATGCGCTTGGTCACGCCCTCGAGGCCCGCCACGCACGGAATTCCGAGTTCACGGCTGACGATCATCGCGTGACTACTGAGTGCACCCACGCCGACGACCACGGCACTGGCTACCACGAACAGCGGAGTCCACGACGGGTCGGTCTGCGGTGCGATGAGCACATCGCCGGGCTCGAAGTCGGCGATCTGACCCGGATCGAGAATGATCCGTGCACGCCCGCGCGCAACTCCCGACGAGGCCGGGGTGCCGGTAAGCACGTCACCGGACTTTGCCACGTCGAACGAGACATCAGTCTTGCGCGGAAGTTCCGACAGCTTCTTCATCGGCTTGCCGGCCTCGAGGAAGAGCGGAATCTCCACGTCGAAGAGCGCGCGCCATTCGTTCTCGCGCTCAGCCAGCTTCTCTGTCATCCGCGACGGACCGTAGACGAGCATCTCGAGCTCGTCGTTCAGCGCCATGAAGATCTGCGAGGCATCGGAGAGGTGCCCCTGCGCAGCAAGACGACGGCCGAACTCGAGCATCGCGGCACGCGCTTCATTGATGACCTTGATGCAGTTCGACTTCGCGAGCTCACGCCAGCCGGCGAAGCGGCGAGCGGAGTCGACACCCATGCGCAAAGTGGCAAGGGCCTCGTCAGCACCGGCGAGAGACTCAGTGACCTGCGCGTAGGCGCGCTCGGAGCGCTCGGCGCTCTCGGCACGACGCGCAGCCGGCGAGGCCGAGTCATCCAGCTGGCGCATGCGATCGAGCAGTGAGAGCGCGAGTTCGGGCTTGGTCTCCCAGGAGTCAGCGCCCATGTCCCACTCGGAGGGACCGCGGTAGCCGAACTCGCGAATGAATGCGGCGAAGTGCTGAGCGAAATCCGGATGGTTCGCACGGAGGCGCTCATTAAGGCCCTCGATGCCGTCATCGAATGCCTTGGTGAGCGGTGCACTGGCGCGCACGAGTCGCGACATATCCCACAGCGCGTACGACGGCATCGCCGAGACGACATCGCCGGCGGGGCCGGTGATGTCGACGACGTTCACCGGGTTGTCGGGGCCGAGGATGCTCATGACCACTGCCGGGCCGATCGCCGCCTGCGAACCGGCGACAACCTCACCACGCCACATCAGGCGCGAGTAGGGCATCATCGAACGGGCGTAGGCCACGAGTGCGGCGTTGGTCAGCGTCGAGAAGTCGGGACGACTAGCGCGCAGGCCATCGGCGATGCGGGTCTCCTCGTCGAGCTCGGGGAAGGTCGAGGTGGTCAGAGTCCAGGTCGTGCGGTCAGCGATCTTCTGGCTGAGCTCGGGGTTGATGTCAGTCGGCAGATCCTTGTGCAGTGGCGCATCGGGGTGGCTGCCGAAGAATGCGGCGTCGATGCCCTCCCAGCCGATGCCACTGCGGATGCCGACGAGGCGAGCCATGGTGACGTTGACGTAAAGGTATCCGTAGCAGAAGGCTCCGAAGGGCCAGGCCTCGTTCTCGATGGCTTCGACCGCTGTCGCTGAGCCGAGCTCGGCGTAGGCCAGAGAGCCACCGGGGAACATCTCCGGATTCCAGAACATGCTGGCACCCAGCGGAGTGATGGGGTCGGGAAGCACATCGTTGGCGTTGAACCGGGTGTAGACCGGGAACTGGATCGCCAGGCCGGTGTCGATGCACCACTTCTCGTCAGACATTGCGTGCTCCATCACTCGTAGGTGAGCCGCAGTCTAAGCACGACCGCTGGATGGCGCAGGGAAACCTCAGACGGCTACAGGGAGCCGCCGGCGAACCAGCGCTCCATGCGCTCCTTGTTATTGATGGTGACCGGCTCGAGCAGGAAACCCGAGGGCGAGAGCACGTAGGTGAAGGAGCCGTACCCATCCTCCGGCGCCTTCTGAGCAGCGACGAGGGTCCAGCCCTGGTTGAGGAGCGAGTCGGTGAGTGCGGGTACGTCGCACCACACGCCGGCGTGATGAAGGTGGCCTGCTCCCCCGTGATCCCACACGGTGCCGGCAACACCCTCGATGAGCTCGACGCGCTGCGGACCTTCCGTGGAGTACGCGAATGTGAGCGGGCACGTGAATGCGCCACGCTCGGGAGTCCAGCACGGCTGATCCTCACGCGTGATGACCTGGGTCCAGGTCAGGCCAAGCGATGGCCCGAGATCGGCCATCGCTGCCTTGATGTCAGGAACGAGATAGCCGACATGGAACATCTCGGCGGCGTAATCGAACATGGTGCCTCCCTTGGGGGTAGTTGCAACTGAACTATCGGATTGTGAACTAGTCGATCCGCACGTCGAAGACATACGGAATGCCGGCCGACATCGCTGACTGGATTCCTGAGCCCGAATCCTCGTATGCGACGCAGTCCTCCGGGCTTACCCCGAGGCGCTCCATCGCAAGCAGGTATACGTCCGGGGCCGGCTTCCCGTTGCTGACATCGTTATTGGTGACGACGAGATCGAAGAGGTCGGCGATGCCTGCACCCTCGAGGGTGCGTTCTACGGCCCTGCGCGGGCCGCCTGACACCACCGCGATGGGCATGGTGCCGTGGAACCGACGAGCAATGTCAACCACGTGGTCGAAGGCCTCGAGCTCATGGCTGCGCTCGAAGAAGAGTTCGAGTCCTTCGTTCTCGACATCGATCAGACCCTGCTCATCAAGACCCGGGAGGGCGGCGAGCAGGAAGGCTTCCATGCTGTGGCCACGCCAGGTCTCGAACCATTCATCGGTGATGATGAAGCCGCGCTTTCCGAAGACGACATCCCAGCATCGGCGGTAGAGGGCGAGGGTGTCGACAAGGGTGCCATCGCAATCGAAGAGCAGCGCCCTGGTTCCCTCGGGTGGCATTAACCCGTCGGGGACGTGGCCGAGTCCGAGGGACTTCACGCCGAGTTCGGGTTCCACGCACGGACTGCTTCCTGTCGAGGCAGGTGAGCTCCGGGACGGCTTCGACCTGTGTAGACAACTTAGTGTCCCTCGCCCGCGTCACCGGGTAGCCGGGGAAATTTCCCGCAAAAGGTTTAACGCGTGACTCACCGTGGGATAACGTTATCCCACGACCTACAAGGAGATGTCATGCCACCGGTGAGAATCAACCGCCTGTTCAATTCCCGCTCGCATCGCGCCCTTGATGTCGCGATCGACCACGGCTTCTTCGGAGAGCCGTCATTCCTCGGCGGGATCGAGAACATGCGCCAGGCGGTCGACACCATCGTCGCCGCCGGCCCCGACGCCATCCAGTTGACTCCAGGTCAGGCCCGTCTGCTGCAGGAGATCCCGGGCAAGAACAAGCCCGCGCTCGTCATGCGCACCGATGTCGCCAATGTGTATGGCAATCCACTCGACGAGCACATCTTCAGTCACCACTTCCCCGATGCCATCGAAGAGGCAGTACGGCTCGACGCCGTAGCCGTCTGCGTCAACCTACTTCAGCTTCCGGGGCGCCCGGATATCCGCGAGGCATGCATCCTGTCGATCATGGCGCTGCGCAAGGAGGCAACGCGCTACGGAATGCCGCTGATGGTCGAGCCTCTCGTCATGCAAGACAACGTGAAGGCCGGTGGCGGTTACATGGTCGACGGCGATACGCAGAAGATCCGCTCCCTCGTTCGTCAGGCACGCGAACTCGGCGCAGATCTCATCAAGGCCGACCCCTGCGACAACATCGAGGAATACCACCAGGTGATCGAAGTAGCCGGCGATACGCCGCTGCTCGTGCGCGGCGGAGGCAAGGTCGACGATCGCACCCTCCTCGAGCGCACCATCGCAGTGCTGGCCCAAGGCGCGAGCGGCATCGTTTACGGCCGCAACATCATTCAGCACGAAAACCCGGCCGGCATCACGGCGGCGCTCATGGCCGTTCTGCACGACAACGCCACCGTTGATCAGGCACTGGCTATCGTCGGCGGCAAGGCATGAGCGCCCACGAGGTGAACGTCGCCATCGTCGGTGGCGGGCTCATGGGCCGCGAGATCGCCGCTGCGATCCAGCGCTGGCCCGCGCTCATCGATCACCCGGTGCGTCCGCGCCTCACAGCCGTCTGTGACATCAATCCCGCGGCGCTCGAATGGTTTCGCGATATTGACACCGTCACGACTCTCGTCACTGATTACCACGAGCTGCTCAATGACGATTCGATCGACGTCGTGTACGTCGCGGTGCGCCACGACCTGCATGAGCAGATGTACGTTGACGTCATCAATTCCGGTAAGAGCCTGCTCGCCGAGAAGCCCTTCGGAATTGATGAGAAAGCAGCCGACGCGATCCTGGCAGCCATCGTCGCGCATCCCGAGAGCTTCGTGCGCTGCTCAAGCGAGATGCCGTTCTACCCGGGTGCCCAGTGGGCCATCGACTACGTGAAGTCCGGTGCACTGGGCACGATCATCGAAGCGCGCTGCGGTTTCCTGCACTCAAGCGACATTGATCCGGCCAAGCCGATCAACTGGAAGCGCCAGGTCGAATACTGCGGCGAGGCAGGGGTCATGAACGACCTCGGCATGCACACCTGGCATGTGCCGTTGCGGCTCGGCTGGGCACCTAATTTAGTCAGCGCAGTGCTGCAGAACATCGTGCCCGAGCGTCCCGGCCCCAATGGCACCATCGTGCCATGCGACACCTGGGATAACGCCGTGCTGCACTGCTGGAGCCGAAATGGCGGTCAGGTCTTCCCGCTCACGACCGAGACCAAGCGCATCGCACCCGGTGAGAAGAACACCTGGGTCTTCGAAGCCATCGGAACTGAAGGCGGCGTGCGCTTCAGCACCAAGTCACCTAAGGAAGTCGAGGTCTTCTCACGAGTTAGCGTGCCGGGCATTGGCACCGAGCAGGCATGGCAGCGCCTGGATGCCGGAAGCCAGTCGGTATGGCCGACAGTCACCGGCGGCATCTTCGAAACCGGGTTCTCCGACGCCATCTTGCAGATGTGGGCCGCGTACCTCGCCGAGCGAGAGGGCCTGCTCGGCGATCGCTTTGGCTGCGTCACGCCCGATGAAGCGGCGCTCACCCATCGGATCTTCGATGCCGCCCTGCGCTCGCAGGCCACCGGCACGAGCGTCGCGCCGTAGCGAACCGTCATGCACAAGATCTCCGTTGCCGGCCTCGTATGCGTTGACCTGCGCCCCGAGCTTGATGAGTCTGCTCGTCTCGCACCAGGCCGACTCATCGAGATCGGCCCACTGTCGATGCAACTCGGCGGCATGGTCGGCAACACCGGTGAGAATCTCCTCGACCTCAAGGTTCCCGTGCGACTCGAATGCGGAGTCGGTGCCGATGAACTCGGGCAATACGTACGCGACTCACTTCAGGCGCAAGGCGCCGACATCGGCGGCATTCGGTCGGTGACCGGAGTAGGTACCTCGTACAGCCTGATTCTCGAGCCGCACGGAGTCGATCGCACGATCTGGCACAGCATCGGAGCCAATGCACGCTTCGACGGCAGCGACATCGATCTCGATGGTGTCGACATCCTTCACGTCGGTTACCCCGCACTACTTCCTGCCCTGGTGGCCAATGATGCGGCGCCGCTCGATGCAGTGCTGACCCGCGCCCGCGCGGCAGGCGTGACCACGTCGATCGATCTGTCATACGTCGACACCGCGTCGGCCGCATCAGCACTTGACTGGCACACGATCCTTCCGCTCATCGCCGGGCAGAGCGATGTCATGTCGCCAAGCCTCGACGATCTCACCTCAGCGCTGCGCATGGATGAGCCGTTCAGCATCGAACTCGTCGATCGGATGCTGACCCATCTCCTGGAATGGGGCGTGGCCGTCGCCGCGATCTCCGCCGGCGATCAGGGACTCTTCCTACGCACCGCACATGCCGCGCGCTTACGAAAGGCAGGGCGCGCATTCGAAACCAATGCGGACGACTGGGCTGGCCAAAACCTGCACGTGCCTCCCGCCTGGCATGACGTTCCAGTGACGACCAACGGCGCCGGCGATGCGACGAGCGCGGGGCTGCTCTATGGCATTTCCGCCGGAGTCGGCCCCGAGCAGAGTGCGCAACTCGCAGCCGCCTGCTCTGGTGCTCGTGTTTCAGGCAGACGTACGACTGCCGAGGTCCTCACGGAGATATGCCCTGACCTCGCCCACCTGCTGCAACGCACCGAAGGCGACTAATGGGCTCCAGCCCCACGATGAATGATGTCGCTCGCGAGGCCGGGGTGGCACTGCGCACCGTGTCGCGTTACGTCAACGGTGCAACCAACATCGATGCCGAACTGGCCGAACGCATTCGCCTGGCGATCGAGACTCTCGGCTACCGACGAAATCTCGCCGCCGCCAGCATTCGTCCGGGCTGGGACAGCAAGGTGCTGGGCCTGATCATCGGCGACCTTTCCAATCACTATTACACGGCGCTGACTAGGGCGATCGAGAAGGAAGCCTCCGCTCGCGGATACCTGCTCATCGCCGCAAGTTCCGAGGAAGACGGTATGCGGCACGACAGGCTCGTCGATCGACTCGTCGAGCAGCGAGTCGATGGCCTGATCATCGTTCCGCCTCATCGCCCCGCACGTAGTTGGGAAGAGATCGTGGGATCCCTTCCGCCGATCGTGTTTCTCGACCGCCCCGCACTCGGCATCAAGGCAGATGCCGTGCTCTCCGATGATGTTGGCGGCGCGCGAGCAGCCGTGCAGTCACTCATCGATGCCGGCGCATGCTCGATTGCCTTCGTCGGCGATGCGCTCTCGATTTACACCCTTGAGCAGCGCATGCTCGGATACGAGAACGCCCTGCACGAGAACGGACTCACAGTGCGAAGCGAACTCGTGTGCACCGACGCTCATTCAGAGGCGGAGGCGCGCGAGGCTGTCGGCCGGCTTCTGGCGCAGACTGATGCCGATGCCGTGTTTGGCGCGAACAACCGAGCCACCATCGGCGCTCTCTGGGCTTTTCGCGATGCCGGGAGGCGTCTGCCGCTCATCGGCTTCGATGACTTTGACCTGGCACAGCTTCTGCGGCCCGAGGTGTCGGTAGTCAGTCAGGATGTCGAGCAGATGGGCACCTTGGCCGCGCGCCTGCTCATTGACCGACTCAACGGTGATCAGGCCGAACCACGGGCGCATGTACTTCCCACGACTTTGCTCCTGCGCGGATCGGAACTACGAATTACCTGACTCTCCCCAGCCGCGGGCGACTTGTAGCAACGCGCAAAAGCCTCACCACAAGGACGAGGCAAGCAGTTCCGGTACGAGAACTTCCACTAGCAGGCGCACGTCATCATCGTCGTCGCCCGGATACCGGATCGAGAGCACTGAACCCTCCACATCTGCGCTCACGCAAGCAAGGGTCGTGCCGCGTTCCTTGACCCACTTCAGCAGTTCCGGTTCCCACCTCGAGCCGGCGAAGAGCAGAAGTCGGTAGTCGGTGGTCTTGGTGAGGTACACGTCGATGTGACTCCAGTCGCCTGTTTCGCAGCCGATCGCGGCCAATCGAGGGCCTTCACGAAGCATGAGCGCGCCTTGCTGCGCCGAGCTCAGGCGGCGCGCGGGAGCGACGAGATGAGTCCCTGCTGGCCCAATCATCGCTTCACGCAGTGCGGGGAGCCATTCGCCCGCAGTGTTGATCAGATGCGCACTTGCGAGAGAAGCCCGCTCGACGAGTTCTATTGGCATGGGCTCATCGAAGAGATGCGCCTCGAGTGCCAGCAGCAGAATCAAGGTGTGCTGGAAGGAGCGGCAGGCGACTCCCCCGGTCTCCACTCCCGCAGACATCTCGATCATGCGGTCAGCCAGGCTGCATATCTTCGAGCCGGCCACGTTAGTGAGTGCGATCACCTGCGAAGGCGCGTCGTAGCGGGTCACGGCATCGAGGGTCTCGACTGAACCGCCGCTCGCAGAAACCGCAATCACGACCGACTTCGACGTGAGCGTGGGAAGTAGGTCACTGCTCGCCAACTCCGCGACGGCATTGACCCCACGCGCACGCAGTCGCGCCGCAGCGACCGAGTTCGCGAAATGGGAGGAACCCATGCCTAGCAGCACATAGTGGTTCTCGGAGGTCACACCCGCGTCTGACCAAGGATCCCCGCTGCGCAGCACGTCAGCCATGCGACTCAAAGTCGCCGGCTTGGCCCCGAGATCGTCCGCGAAAGCGCGTGGATCCATCAGAGTTCATCCTTCGTGAGTGAGTCGAGGAGAGCTGGTAGGGCAGCCTCAGGTACATATCGCCAATGCGGGAGATAACGGTCAGCGTAGATGTATTCGCGACATTCCTGCTGAATACGGAACGGCGCAATAAGTCGCGCATCCAGCAAGTGTGCGCAGCCGAGATCGTCGAGCGTCGTTACGTAGGCTTGGAGGAAGGTTGCTTCAGACTCTGGAATCCAGTCAAGGGTGCGCTGTACCTGATCAGGCGTGAGGTCATCAGTGCGGTGAAGCACGACTCTGGCCACATGGTCGAGCGAGCACAGCATTCCCGCAACATCGCGAGCAGCCGGCTGGAAATCAATCATCTGCTCCTGCGTCGGATTCCCGTCGAAGTCGATGACGAGGTAGTCGCGGGTAGATCTCGTTCGAAGAATCTGACCGATATGCAAGTCACCGTGAATTCGGATCAGGGCGGTGGAGGTGACATCAGAAATCGCCGAGAGCACGGTGAGGCATTCATATTCACGAAGCTCCAGCCCCGAATGCCCGGATGCACTCTCGAGTCTCGCGGCAGCACTCAGTTCCGATTCGGCGAGATCCCGCCACTCTCGCGTCGTGGCCGAGGTAGCGGTGACGACGCCCCCACCAGCAAGACCGGCATGCATGCGCGCCACAAGAGCGCCGAGCACGCGGGCAGGCTCAAGCGCCGTAGCTGAATCGATGCCACCTCGCGCGTACGCGCGAACGTCCGCGACAGCCCAGTCCCAGCCATCTTCCGTGTCGGGGACGTACTCGCAGATGCTGGCGACGTGCATGAGCTCACCACCGATGCTTACTCGTGCGTTCACCCACGGGCGTGGAGTGTCCGTGAAGTCGGCGTCATGCAAAAGCCTGGTGCAGATAGGCCCTGGGCTCTGTGAATCGGACGGATGCAGGTTCCACTTCACCATGGCATCGCCGACGCGGATGAGTTCGTTTGTCTGATCGACATCGATAGCCGTCTCGCCCTGCTGCCGACTGCCGCTGAATAGTTCGAATGCCATTGCGCCGTGGGCTTCCGAACCACCGAAGGCCAAGGCAAGTAGGGCCTCGCTTGCACCATCTCCGGGTATTGCCCGGCGAAGTGCGCCGCTGTCGACTACCGCCGGAATCCCGTATCGAATGCCACGTCGATCAGCAATCACGAGATACCACGAGTCTTGCCCAAGCGGTACCGACGCCAGAAGTTGAAGTGGAAGTTGAATGCGCTCTGCCTCAGTGCATCGTCGCTCAGGCAGGAGATCTGCCGGCGAACAGGTAGCCAGCAGGGCTTCATCGAATTGCGTCACGCGCCCTCGAGGTGAGCGTTGCCAACCGCCTCGATGACGTCAGCCCCATGGCGCAGCCCATCTCGAGCCCGAATCGCCCGGCCTATCGAATCCAGTCGTGCGCGGAGGTCGGCATCACCGAGCAATTTCTCCAACGCAGCGTTCATCTGCTCCTCGGTGAAGGAATACGTTGACAGGCGGACACCGAACCCGAGTTCGTCCATGCGCTGAGCGTTGTCGTACTGATCCCAGAACAGCGGGAGCAGGATCATTGGCTTGCCAAAGTGAAGTGATTCCGTGGTGGTGTTGTTACCACCATGGGTGATCACGAGATCGACCTGAGGCACGATCTTGGTCTGCGGCAGGAATTCCGAGCCCACCATGTTCGGTGCGAGGGTCAGCAGTTCGTGCTGCGGGCCCATGCTGACGATGAAGCGATGCTTGGTGCGACCGAGCACATCAATCAGGCGGCGCATCAGCTCGACATCGGCGCCGCCTAGCGAGCCGAGCGAGAGGTAGATCAACGCGCTGTCAGCCGGCCGATCAGCTACCGCAGCAGGAATGACGTAATCCTGGTCGGTCTCGCGAACACTCGAATCCATTCGATGCCAATTCGAGCCGAGCGGACGATCGTTCGTGTAGTCGGCCTCTTCGGGGAACACGTACAGATTCGCCGCACCGGAGGTATGAATGAATTCGAGATCCGGCAGGGCTGGCGCTCCGTTCTCGACCACCCATGCATTAAAGGCGTTCCAGATCTCACGATGGGTGCGCTCGTACTCGGCATCGAAGGCCGCCCACTCACCTCGATCGGCAGCCGGCAGACCGGAGAACACAGGAGCAGCACCGTCTCCCTTGATCTCGAGTGGGTTACAGGAAACGATGCGCACGAACGGTGCACCATTGGTCATCAGTGCCGGGAAGCAGAGCACGTTGTCCTCAACGATGACATCGGGCTTCACTCGTTCCAGGATTTCGCGCAACTGCGGCTCGCAGTACATCGCGCCGTCGATCAGCGCCTGCCACGTGGGCTGGATAAAGGTCTCGAGCTGCTGCACGGTCGGCTTGCGGAACTCCGGCGCCGTGTCGCGAATGAAGTCCTTCCAGAACTGACCAGCGTCCTGCTCCTCATCCCCCTCCGGGGCCGGAGCGAGATCGACGAGATCCTCCTCGAAGCCGAGCGCGGTGAGCTTGCCGGCCCAGGATGCCTCAGCCGCGAAAACGACACGATGACCGCGCTCCAGCAGAACCTTGCCGATACCGATGCACTGATTCGTCGGGCCGTAGGCGGACTCGGGCATGAATAGGACTGTGAGCGGACGGGACGACATCACTTCTCCAGAGGTAGCGGGTGACCGGTGGCCAAACGGGCGTACTCGACGATCAATTCAACAGCAGACTCGTAGCCGAGGGTCGGATGCTTGGCCATCATTCGATATCCGTAGGCATCCTCGAGGGCCACGAGGTTGCGGGCGATGGTCAGGGAATCCTGGCGCAGCTCGAAGTCGCCCGAAGCCACGCCCATCTCGAGAATCCCCTGATACATGCTGACCTGTCGATCGAACAGTGACGTGAGCAGGAGGGCGTAGAGGTTGTTTCGCGCAGCCTCGCCACCGAGGGCGCACAGAAGCCGCACGTCGGGATCTTCTGGCCCCTCCGGAACTCCGGTGCGGATGGTCTGGACGAGCCGTGCTGCCGGATCGCTGATGCCGACGAGTGCCTCGAGCCGGTGGTCATGGAATCTGGCCATCCCGGATTGGTTGGCCTCGAAAAGCAGCTCTTGCATGTTGGGGTAGTGGTAGAGCACGGCCCCCGCAGTGACACCTGCCTCCGAGGCGATCTGGTTAAGACGCACTGAGGTGCCGTGCTCGGCCATCGCCCGCTGGGCAGCAACCAGCAGATTCGCCTTGAGAGCACCTCGTCGAGCCACGTGCCGACCCTAGGAGTTCTTAAATCACAATTCAGGAAATTTCCCAGATATCGGCGAATTCCCCAGCGAAGCACTGCGATCCTGGCTTAACGTCCGTGCAACACGTGGCTGCACGCCTGACACCCCACCGACCAAGGAGCCCACATGCGTCGTCGTCCCGGAGGCCGTTCCGCTGCGGCCCTCACCCTTGCCGCCTCGGCAGCACTCGTCCTGTCCGCCTGCGGCGGCAGCTCGAGCTCCACATCGTCAGAAGCGTCGGCCGCAGCGAGCGCGGCACCTGCTGCGAGCTCGTCGCCCGCTGGTCCGGCTGATCTGTCCGGCCAGACGCTGACCGTGTCGAACTGGGCCGGCTACTACCCGGAGGATCTCGCCGCCAAGTTCCAGGCCGCCACCGGAGTTCCGCTCACGATCGCGAATCACGCGACCAATGAGGAGATCGTCGCCAAGCTCACCGCGGGCGGCGACTCGGGCTTCGACGTCGCCTTCGTCTCCGGCCAGTACGCCCAGGCCCTGAACGATGCCGGCCTGCTCGAGACCATCGATCCATCGAAGATCCCGAACATGAAGAACCTTTACCCCGAGGCAGCCCAGCTTCCGTTCGACAAGGGCAACAAGTTCTCGGTGCCCTACACCTGGGGCACCACGGGCATCTGCTACCGAGCCGACAAGGTGACCCCCGCTCCCACGAGCTGGAACGACATCCTTAAGCCCACCGCAGCCAATAAGGGCAAGATCACTGCTTTGGCAACCGAGCGCTGGCTGCTGCTGCCGGCACTGAAGTCCCTGGGCTACAGCATCAACACGACCGATGATGCGCAATTGGCGGAGGCAAAGGCACTCCTGATTGCCGACAAGCCCAATCTGCTGGCCTATGACGACACCAACTTCTACTCACGGCTTGTCTCGGGCGAAGCGAATATGGCTGTCGCGTGGGATGGATGGTGCAACTACGGCACCACCGACAACAAGGACATCAAGTTCGTGGTGCCCAAGGAGGGCAGCGATCTGTGGTCCGACACGATGGTGATCCTCAAGGGCACCAAGAACAAGGCCGCCGCCGAGGCATTCATCAACTACATCCTCGATCCGGCAAACCATGCATGGGTCGCCGAGAACATCCTTTACAAGGTGCCGAACAAGGCTGCCATGGATGCTGTCGGCGCCAAGCTGGCTGAGACCTACCCGAACATAGGCATGACACCCGCTGACCTGCTCAAGCAGGAGGCAGAAGTCGACCTGGGCGAAGACAGCACGAAGTACACCACCATCGCGACTGAGGTCACCGCTAACTAACTGCGGTATTTCCTATGACCTCACCTGCTGCCCAAGGGCGCGGCGCCGAAAGGCGCCGCGCCCTTGGTGCGCGATTCGTCTTCCTCGGACCGGGGCTCTTCTACGTCACCGTGTTCATGGCTATCCCGTTACTCCTGGTGCTGTCCTATGCCTTCTTGAAGCGTGGGCGCTTCGGCGGCGTCAAGATGGAGTTCACCCTCGACAACTTCCACCGAGTCATCGAGTCGGTCTACGTCTCGGTAATCGGCAACTCGATCCTCATCGCGGCCATCACCACAGTGCTCGCTTTGCTCATCGGCTACCCGACGGCGTATGCGATTGCGCGACTTCCGCGAAAGTGGCGCAACCTCGCACTCGTTCTGGTCGTGCTGCCGTTCTGGACCAACTTCCTGATTCGCACCTACGCCTGGATCCTGCTCCTCAACTCCGAAGGCCCGCTGAATAAGGGCCTCATGGCAGTCGGAATCCTGCACGAGCCACTTGACCTGCTGTACACGCGCGGAGCCGTGGTGGCCGGTCTGCTCTACGCCTACTTGCCGCTGATGATCCTGCCGATCTACGCATCGGTCGAGCGACTCGACAACTCACTCATTGAAGCCGCCACGAATCTCGGCGCCAGCCGTGCCCGTGCTTTCTTCACGGTTACGTTGCCGCTCACGCTTCCGGGCACGATGATCGGCGCGATCTTCGTGTTCGTTCCCAGCCTCGGCAATTTCATCGTCCCTGAGCTACTCGGTGGGGGCAAGACTGTGATGATCGGAAATCTCATCCGCGATCAGTTCCTCAAGGCTCGCGACTGGCCATTTGGTGCAGTACTCGCGTTGATCATGGTGGCGCTGTTGATCCTCCTCTTCGCTGGTCAGGCGGCAATTTCGCGCCGGATCAACGGCAGGGGGCGCCATGCGTAACCTCGGCTGGCTGCGCCTGCCACTGATCGGCACGTACGTCTTCCTCTACATCCCGATCATCGTGCTCGTGGTCATGAGCTTTAACGCCAGCAAACTGCCGTTCAGCTGGGGAGGCTTCAGCGGGCGCTGGTACTCCACGCTCCTCAATGACGAACTGATCCGTCAGGGATTCATCAACACCATCATCGTGGCAATCGGCGCAACGGTGCTCGCCACAATTCTCGGCACCTTGCTCGCGATCGGCCTGGCGCGCTACACGCGATCGGCCGTACTCGAGGCCTACGCCCTCACCCCCGCCATCGTGCCCGATCTCGCACTGGCTATCGGCTTGCTCGTGATGTTCAGCGCAGTGGGCATGACACTTGGCCTGCATTCCGTTCTGCTCGCGCACGTGGTCTTCGGCATGGCCTTCGTGGCTGCCGTCGTCACTGCGCGGCTGGGCCAGACGGATCCGAGTCTTGAGGAAGCAAGTCGCGATCTCGGGTCTAGTGCTATCGGCACATTCTTCCGCATCACGATCCCGAGCCTGGCTCCCGCGATCGTGGCCGGTGCACTGCTCGTGTTCACGTTGAGCCTCGACGAGTTCGTCATCGCATTCTTCACTGATGGTCCCAGCACGCCCACCCTTCCAATCGTCATCTACTCCATGGTCCGCTTCGGCGTGACTCCCGAGATCAATGCACTCGCTGCCCTGCTCCTTCTCGTCAGTTTCACCGTCGTGATCGCCGCCCAGCGATTCACCCGAATATCGGATGCCGTATGAACAACACCCTGCTCTCCATCGCCGGGGTCAGCAAGACCTTCGGTGACGTCACCGCCCTTGATGACGTCAGTATCGACATTCGCGAGAACGAGTTCTTCGCTCTGCTCGGACCGTCGGGCTGCGGCAAGACCACACTCCTGCGCGTTCTTGCCGGCTTCGAAGTTCCCGACATGGGCTCGGTCAACCTCGCTGGGCAGAACTTGCTGTCCCTGCCGCCGAATAAGCGACCCATCAACTTGATGTTCCAGTCCTACGCACTCTTTCCGCATATGTCGGTCGAGAAGAACGTGGCTTACGGCCTGCAACGCGAGAGCCTGGGCAAGGACGAGATTCGCACTCGCGTTGCCGAGGTGCTCGCCACAGTCGGTCTGACCGACAAGGCCTCACGTCGCCCGGCCCAGCTTTCCGGCGGCCAGCGCCAGCGCGTCGCACTCGCCCGTGCCATCGTCAAGCGTCCGCGGCTTCTCCTTCTCGACGAACCGCTGTCGGCGCTTGATCGCAAGGTGCGCGCCGAGATGCAGCTCGAGTTGAAGCGCCTTCAGCACGAGGTAGGCATCACCTTTGTCGTCGTGACGCACGATCAAGACGAGGCGATGTCGATGGCTGATCGCATCGCGGTGATGTCCGAGGGCGTCGTGAAGCAGGTGGCAAGCCCCGTCGACCTCTACTCGCGCCCGGAGAACCTGTTCGTTGCCGACTTCATCGGTTCCAGCAACGCCTTCCATGGAGTGGCAAGTGCTGACGGCGTTCACGTTGATGGTCTCGGACTCCTGCCCGGCACTGTCGGTGCAAGCTCGGCTGAGGCCACCTTGATCATTCGCCCGGAGGACATTCGACTTGTCGAACAGAGTCAAGCAGCACTGACCGGCAGCGTTGTCGACACCCAGTTCACGGGCGGCAGCTCCACGATCGCCCTCAGCATTGCCGGTCATGCAGCTCCAGTGCTCGTCACCTGCCAGGGTTCGTCGAACGTGACCCGCGGTGAGTCCGTTCACCTGGCATGGGATGCCTCCCGCACCATCAAGCTCCCCAAGTAACGAGGAATCATGACGATGCACGACGGCGTGTTCATCGACGGCGCGAGTCGACCCGGCACCGGTGCCCCAGTGTGCCTGGTGAACCCCGCGACCGGTGCCACCACTGTGGTCATCTCGCAAGGCTCTCCCGCTGACGTCGAATCCGCAGCGTTGGCTGCACAAGCAGCCTTCGAAGGCTGGTCGAGGCGCACTGCTGGTGATCGCGCGCGAGTTCTGCTTCGTCTGGCCGACCTCATCGATGCCGACGTTCGAGAACTCACTCGACTCGAAGTCGAGGAGACCGGCAAGCCGTGGTCGGTTTTTGCCGACGGCGAGCTCCCGTTCGGCACCGACAATCTTCGCTTCTTCGCCGGGGCGGCGCGATCCCTCGAGGGTTCAGGCGCCGGCGTACTCAGTTCGGGCTACACCTCCATGCTCGTGCGGCGCCCGATAGGCGTCGTCGGCGCCATCACCCCGTGGAACTTCCCGATGATCATGGCGATCTGGAAGTTCGGCCCTGCGCTGGCTGCAGGCAACACCATCATCATCAAGCCGGCGCCGCTCACTCCGCGCTCGACGTTGCGTCTTGCGGAGTTGGCGATCGAGGCCGGGATGCCCCCCGGAGTGCTGAATGTCGTGACGGGCGGAGCCGATGTCGGCGAGGCGATCGTGCGCGATCCCCGCGTGCAGATGGTGTCGGTCACCGGCTCGAGTCACACCGGAAAGAACGTGATGACGGCGGCGGCCGACACCTTCACTCGCGTTCACCTCGAACTGGGCGGGAAGGCACCTGCACTCGTATTCGCGGATGCCGACATCTCGCACATGGCCCGCGCCATCACCTTGGGGGCGACCTACAACTCAGGTCAGGACTGCACGGCCGCCACTCGCGTCTACGCCCAGGTCGAGATCTTCGACCGGGTGGTGGAGGCGCTGCGCAGCACGATGGAGTCGGTGCGCGTGGGAGACCCGATGGATCCGACTTCGGATATCGGCCCGCTCATCTCTGCTGACCACCGCGATCGCGTGCATGGATTCGTCACCCGCGCCGTGGCCGCTGGCGCGGTGGTGCGCACCGGTGGCATCGTTCCCGCAGGCCCGGGCAATTACTATCCGCCGACCCTCATCACCGACGCTTCCCAAGGCAGCGAGATCGTCCAGGACGAAGTCTTCGGCCCAGTGCTTGTCGTGCTGCCGTTCTCGGATGAGGCTCAGGCCATTTCCCTGGCGAATGACTGCCGCTACGGCCTGGCGAGCTCCATCTGGACATCCGACACTGCTCGCAGCCTGAGAGTGGCCCACCAACTCGACTTCGGCGTGACCTGGGTCAACGATCATCTTCCCATCGCTTCCGAGGCTCCCCATGGCGGAGTCAAGGCGAGCGGCTTCGGCAAGGACATGAGCCACGAGGCGGTCCTCGAATACACGGTGACCCGGCACGTGATGATCAAGCACGAGCAGCCGCCGCAGCACGACTCTTTCCGCCCGGCCTGACGAATTCACCCCTTCGATACGCCTTCGACACATGGGCGCGGCAGACTTGCCCCCTCAAGGAGGTGCGATGAGCACGGCAACGGGCGCAGCCCAGATAGAAGCGGTCGATGGATGGTGGCTCGTGGCCACGAGCGACCAGGTCACCGCGATTCCGATCGAGGTCTCGGTCCAGGGCCGCGAATGGGCCTTGTTCCGCGCGGCTGAGGGCGCACCTGTCTCGGTCGTCGAGGCACGCTGCCCGCACCGCTTGGCCAAGTTGAGCCACGGCAAGGTCGTCGATGGCGATATCCAGTGCCCGTATCACGGCTGGCGCTTCAACGGCAGCGGCGCGTGCACGCTCATTCCGTCCAATGGCCCTGATCAAGCGATCCCGAGCTTCGCCAAGGCGCAGACTCCGTGGGGAGTCCGCGAGGTCGACGGCGTCGTTTGGATCGCACCAGTGGAACCCGGAACTGCACCCCTCGCACCAGACACCCGCGGTGCCACTAACTCCTTGACCAATCTCGATGCCTCCCTCGAACGCGGATGGCATGCGGTGGCACTGTCGAGCGAGATCCCTGACGACGGCACCTACACCGCTCGCCTGCTCGGTCGCGACTACACGATCAGCCGCACCGACGACGGTTACGCGTCGACCGGTCACCCCTTCGCCGTCACCGAGCGCTTCGGCACCGTCTGGATTGCTCCTGAAGAGCCCGTACGCGATCTGATCGAAGATGACGACGACGCGAATCCGCTCTTCGCTCAGGGCTGGCTCATTCCCGATGTCTCCGGATCACCCGCAGGCGTACTCGCCGAGAACTTCCTCGATGTAGCGCACTTCCCCTTCGTGCATTTCGGCACCTTCGGCGCCGCAGAAGAGCCCATGGTTCCGCGCTATGAGGTTGACCTCCATGCCGACGGCGGAGGCCTGAGCAGCGTGCAGGAGCAATGGTTCGACAATCCCGAAGACCCGGGCGTGATCGCCGGAATTCGCCCCGAGCGTCAGCGCCGCCGAGCGACCTACACCTATCGCTGGCCGTTCCAGCTCACACTGCGACTAGAAGAGCTCGACGCAGGTGCGGTCAAGACGATCCTGTTCTGGCTGCAGCCTGAGGATGCCGGCTCCACGCGCATCTACACGAAGATGCTGCTTCACAACATCGGCGGTGTGATCACTCCCGGGCCTGACGTCGTGAAGAACGAAGTGGATTTCGAGGTTGCCGTGCTCGGCGAGGATCTCGTGCTGCAGCGCGCCATGTCCGTCCCCGGCCTCCCACTCACACCGGCTGACGAAGCTCACGTGCGATCTGATCGCAGCGGAGTCATGCTGCGCACCATTCTCGACAGCCACCGCTCTCTGTAAGGGGAATCGATGAACCACCTCCTGCGCAATGCGCTCCTCATGAATACGACTACGCCGGTCGACATCGCCATCGTCGACGGCGTGATCACCGCAATCGAACCAGCAGGCAAGGGCGCCGCCCCCGCCGATGCCCCGGTCACCGATCTCGAGGGTCGGCTCGTCACTCCCCCGCTCGTCGAGCCGCATATTCACCTCGACGCCGTACTCACCGTCGGCCAGCCACGCGCCAACGAGTCGGGCTCGCTCTTCGAGGGCATTGCCGTCTGGGGCGAGCGAGTGAAGTCGCTGAACGTTGATGACGTCATCGAGCGCTCGCGCGAGGTCATGATGTGGCAGATCGCGTGCGGTGTTCAGCACGTGCGCAGCCATGCTGATGTGTGCGACCCAGAGCTGCGCGCCCTGCATGGCCTCATCGCCGTGCGCGAGGAACTCAAGGGCATCATTGATCTACAGATCGTCGCCTTCCCGCAGCAGGGCATCTACGGGTTCGAGAATGGCACTGGCCTGATGCGCCAGGCCATGGTCGAGGGCGCCGATGTCGTCGGCGGTATTCCTCATTTTGAGCTCACTCGCGAGGATGGCGTGAACTCGGTGCAGTTCGTCTTCGATCTCGCTCAGGAGTTCGACTCCATGATCGATATCCACTGCGATGAGACTGACGATGATCACGCGCGCTTCGTCGAGGTGATGGCCGCCGAGACCATCAAGCGCGGCATGACGGGCAAGGTCACAGCCAGCCACACCACTGCCATGGGCTCATACAACGCCGCCTACGCGGGGCGCCTGATCACGAACATCAAGCGTGCCGGGCTGAACATGGTCACCAACCCGCTCGATAACTCAGTGCTGCAGGGTCGCTTCGACATCGGCCCGATTCGCCGTGGTCACACGCGAGTGAAGGAACTCCTCAAGGCAGGCGTGAACGTCGCGATCGGTCACGACTCAGTGATGGACCCCTGGTACCCGCTGGGTTACGGCGATCCGTTGCAGGCCGCCTTCATGCTCGCCCACTACGGCCATATGAGCGGTGCTACCGAGCTTCCTTACCTGCTCGAGATGATCTCGACGAACCCGGCCAAGGCGCTCGGTGTCGACTCCGCGGGCGTTCGCGTCGGCGGCCCGGCAAGCCTGGTCGTCTTCGATGCGCCGAGTGCTGAGGATGCCCTGCGTCGGATCTCCCCGCGCTACCTGGTCATGCGCGATGGTGAGGTGCTCTCGCGCACTGCGCCCGCACAGACCACGCTCACCATCAACGGCACCAGCCGCGAGGTGAACTTCCTTCGCCCATAGGCGCACCGAACGCAGCACAAACAGAAGGAGGCCTGCCCCGTAGGGCAGGCCTCCATCTTTACTTGAACTACGAGTTCGGGATAACCAGAATCTCGTCGGTCTTGCCCTTCTGCAGCTTGAAGAAGATGAAGTAGAGCACGGCCGAGATGATGAAGCCGGCCTCGAAGGTGCAGTCACCCCAGGCCGAGTTGGCCGAAGGCAGAACACCGACGTACTGCACCTGATTCGAGAAGAGCCAGATCGAGACCACGACGCCGATGAGCATGGCCAGCCAGCCGGCCCACGGGTTGTGCTTCTTGTCGAAGAGGAACCCATCGACTTGGTGCCTGCGACGAAGGAACCAGTCGACGTAGACGACACCCAGCCACGGCCCGACCCAGTAGGCGATAACGAGAAGGAAGTTCTCGTAGTTGCCGATGTTGTCGAGACCGTAGAAGGCCACCGCGCCGCCGATGACACCGGCAACGAGGGCGATGATGGCGCGACGCAGATGACCGGGAACGTTGAAGCCCATGGTCAGGAACGACATGCCACCGGAGTAGATGTTGATGGCGTTGGCCGAGACCGCACCGACGAAGATTGCCAGCAGCACGAGCTTGCCGATAACCGAGGGCATCGGAGCGATGAACGCCTCAGTCGGGGTCGAGCCCTCCGGCGAGGCGATCGTGATCGACAGGGCGCCGAGGGTCTCGAGTGCCATGCAGGAGACGAACACGCCGAGGCCTGCTGCCCAGCCCACCGCACGACGGTTGACCTTCGGCGAGAGGTAGCGGGTGTAGTCAGATGCATACGGGTTCCAGCCGGCTGCGTAGCCGAAGGAAGCGCCGACAACGATGAGGAAACCGCCGATGCCGCCGCCCCCGGTGGCTGCACCGGTATCAGCGTTCGGCACGATCCAGATCGCGGCGAGGATGAAGGCAGCTGCCAGGAACGGGAAGGCAACGCGCTCGAAGCGCTGCAGCAGATTGTGGCCGAAGAAGCCGATGATCAGCTCGAGGATGATCACGATCACGACTGCGAGCTTGGGATCCATGCCGGTCAGCGAGGCGAGGGCGAACGCACCCGACACGCTGTTGACGGCAAACCAGCCGATGGTCGCGATGATCGCGTTGAGGCCGGCCGGCAGGACGTTGCCGTGGTAGCCGAACGGAATACGCGAGAGCACCATCTGGGGCACGCCGAAGAGCGGACCGCGCGAGCTCAGGACACCCTGCGACAGCGAACCGAGGATGTTGCCGATGGCCAGGGCCGCAATGGCCTGCCAGATCGTGAGCTGGAAGTACAGGACGGCGATGACGCCGACGAATACCGTGGCGAACTCGAGGTTCGGCGACATCCAGGTGCCGAAGAGGCCCCAGGGCTTGCCATGACGCTCGGACAGCGGGATGAACTCCGCACCACCGGGCTCGACTGCCACGACCTTGGAGCCGTAACTGCCTTCGCGAACTTCGGCAACTACGGAGTCGGGGGAACTTGAAGACATCTGACCTGCCCTTCCATGCTCGGGGGATGCAGAGGGGAACTGCGCGATGAACGGAATGTTAGGGATTCGTGAAGTCTGCGCAGTGATTTAGCGTTTCGGACACGTTAACAATTCCTCGTGTCGTCCCACGAACACCGCGAGTCACGCGAGTAACAGATTTGAGCAATCTGAATGGTGTTCGGACGTCTCTTCAGAAAGCTGGTCTAGTCGAGGAGAACGTCACTCAACTCATCGTGATTGCGTCGTACCGCTCGCGAATGAAGTCTCCCGCGCGAACAGACGGCAGATCGGAACGCCTGCCGATCGGCGGGGCAAATGGCTCCACCAGCACATGCGGATCAGCCTCGTAGAAGTACACGAGGCTCATCAGTTCTTCATCAGGAGACGAATTCTGCGGCGGCAGCACGCGATGACGGTTCGACTTCCACCGCTCACCCGTCCAGCGGGCAAGCAGGTCACCGGTATTGACCACGAGAGCGCCGGGCACGTGCGGGGCATCGACCCAACCCTCGCCGTCGATATCGATCTGCAGACCGCCATCGCCGGGCTGACGGTGCAGCAAGGTCAAGGTGCCGAAGTCAGTGTGCGGTCCAATGCGGTACTGCCCCTCTGCCGGAGTGCCGGTGAAGGCCATTGAGGGATACCAGTTGTACTGGTACGACCACGAGGGATTCGTGCAGGCCTTGGCGAAGTAATCACGCGGCTGACCGAGCGCCTGCGCGCATAGCGCCAGCAGCGCATCAGCAAGCTCGCGCATCCGCGCGAGGTACTCCTCGAGCACGGGCTGGAGCTCTGGTGTCTCGGCAGGCCAGACGTTGTCGAGATACCAGGCAGCATCCGGCCCTTCCGGGGCCGGACCTTGGGCACCCACGATGAAGGATTCCTTGAGGTCGGGCGGGGTCTCGGTGCCCTCGGAGTAGCCGTTTGCCTCGGCACCGATCGACAGCCAGCCGCGGCCACCGACCTTGCTCGAGTACTTCTCCTTGATCGCGGGGTCGAGGGCGAAGAACTCCCGCCCTCGTGATCGCACTGACTCGACGAGCTCGATCGGAACACCGTGGCCGGTGACGACTAGGAAGCCCACGCGTGAGAGCGCTGCATCGATGTCCGCTGCAAGTACCGCTCGATCGGCATCGGTGCCGTGGAACCATGGGCTCACGTCGATGAGGGGTACGCCTGTTGCTGCCTGAGTCATGCCGGCCTCCTATCCGTGGCCGCGAAGATAGCAGTCGTCCCCACGGGGAAGCAGCGCGATTGAACCAGTAGTCTGGGAGAACCAGCCGATCTACCAACAGCAGGCCCGACAAGGAGAACCATGAGCGTCATCATCACCATTGTCGTGATCGCCGCGTTGACCATTGGCGCTATCGCGCTCGGCGTGAAGTTCTTCAATACCTCTGTCGAGGAGCAGGAAGACCAGAAGGGCTGGAAGGACTAGCAAAGTCCGGCTCACCCCGAACTCTCGCCATGCCCACCCTTCCCTCGCGTGCACGCGTCGTCATCATCGGCGGCGGAATCATCGGCACGTCGATCGCGTATCACCTGGGCCATCTCGGCTGGACTGACACTGTCCTTCTCGAGCGCGATCGCCTGACATCTGGCACCACCTGGCACGCCGCGGGCCTCATGGTCACCTACGGGTCACTGTCGGAGACCTCAACCTCGATGCGCCAATACAGTCGCGATCTCTATTCACGGCTGGAGGCCGAGACCGGTCTTGCCACGGGCTTCATGCCTGTCGGCTTCATCGAAGCAGCAGCCGATGACGATCGACTTGAGGAATACCGCCGCGTCGCCGCCTTCAATCGCCATCTTGGCGTCGACGTGCACGAGATCTCTCCCGCCGAGATCGCCGAACTCTTTCCGCCCGCCAAGGTCGACGACCTGAAGGCCGGCTTCTATGTCAAGGAAGACGGGAGGGTGAACCCGGTCGACGTCACGATGTCGCTGGCCAAGGGTGCGCGTCTGCAAGGCGTGCAGCTGATCGAAGGCGTTGCCGCGACCAAGGTGCTCACCAAGAACGGTCGCGTAGTCGGAGTCGAGACCGAGCAGGGCGATATCGAGTGCGACTACGTCGTCAACTGCGCGGGCATGTGGGCACGCCAGCTCGGCGAGCGCAACGGCGTCACGATTCCGCTCCAGGCAAGTGAGCACTACTACCTGATCACCGATCGCATCGAGGGCCTCAATCCCGCTCTGCCCGTCTTCGAAGATCCCGCTTCCTACGGCTACTACCGCCCCGAGGGAGACGGCATGCTCGTGGGCCTGTTCGAGCCGGTCGGCAAGCCCTGGCACCTCGACGGGGTGCCGCACGACTTCGCGTTCGGCACCATTCCGCCTGACTGGGATCGCATGGCCGAGTTCCTCGCCCCGGCGATGGATCGCATCCCGTCGCTCGCCGACTGTGGTGTGCGACTGTTCTTCTGCGG
>CALFIA010000257.1 GCA_937876275.1 uncultured Actinomycetes bacterium
GGCTCCTCCATACAGAACGCACAGCGTGTGCGGGCGCTCAATGAAGCCCGTGTTGAATACGGGCGCCGAAAGTACGGGCAGAGATTCTCCAGTCTTCTCCGCCGGCTCGCCTCGTGATCACCTACTTCTTGCCCGGCCACGGCATCTATGGCGGGATCAAGGTCGCCTACCAATTTGTCGACGCACTAAATCAGTTGGGGGTACCGGCACGTATCGCCGCTCCGGAGGGTCTCGCAGAAACCTGGTTTGATGCCCGAGCTTCGGTCATTTCTCGCGAGTCCGTTCTGAACGAACCAGCCCAAGGAACATGGGTTTTCAGCTTTCCGCCGGACTATCGGGAACTTCGAGATCGAGCGAATCGTCTGGTGTACCACTGCCAGGGAACGACACATGAATTGGTCGACACCATTCTTGCGGACCCAGGCGTGTGGATCCTTACCTGTTGGGATGAGGCCCGCGAGCGCGCCGCCTCCTTCGGTCGCAATCCCTGCGACGTGGGAATCGGAGTCCCAGAAGTGTTCTTTCACAGTGGTGCCAGCAAAGTGCCGCTATCTGTTGCATACATGCCTCGGCGTGGCTCCGACGTCCTCGAACACGTGCGTCATGCGATCAGCCTCGTGCCAGGTGCATCGCTCAAGCCGATCGATGGAATGCATGAGCGGGAGGTTGCGGAGACCCTTCAGCATTCTTCGATCTTCATCGCCACCTCAGAAGGCGAAGCATTTGGATTGCCAGCGCTGGAGGCACTCGCTTCGGGTTGTTTGGTCCTCTCCGTCCCCGTGGTCGGCGGAACCGAGTACCTGAAGGCTGCGCGCTGCGCGGTTGTGCCTCCCGACCAGCTGGGCGAGGCGCTCATTTCACTGCTGAGGCGCGATCGCGAACCATCGTCACGCCTCGACCGAGTGCTGGGGAGAGCCGTCGCTTCGCGATATACCGTGGCCGGAATGCGCGCAAAGCTGGCGGCGTGCCTGAGGGAGCATCAGTGGCATCGTTCAACGAACTGACGATCGTTATTCCAAGTCGAGACCTGCACGGGATGCTCCGTGCATGCCTGACTGCAACTCAGTGCGCCGTAGTCCAAGCCGGGCTTCGTGACTCAG
>CALFIA010000258.1 GCA_937876275.1 uncultured Actinomycetes bacterium
ATGATGCGGTAGCTGCCGGGTCACTCGGCGTGCGCGTGACTCGTAGTAAGCGCATCGTCTACGTCGTCTCCGGCATGGGCTGCGCCCTAGCTGGCGCCATGATCGCTGCGAATACGCTTCGCGTGCAACCGGAGTCGATCTTCAGCGTGCAGTGGTCTGCATACATGATCTTCATCGTGGTGATCGGTGGCATTGGCACCATCGAGGGTCCGATCGTGGGTGCCATTGTCTTTTTCGCTCTGCAGCAGTGGCTCTCCGATTACGGTGTCTGGTACCTCGTGATTCTCGGACTGCTCGCCATCATCATTACCTTGCTGCTCCCTCGCGGCATCTGGGGCCTGATCTCGGGTAACGGCAGAATCAGGCTCTTCCCGGTGGGGTATCGAATAGCCAATCCGCTCGAGAAGTTCGCCCTAATCAAGCCCACTGCAACGTCGAAGGAATAGAGATGTCGATGACCGAGGATGAACTGACCGCGGTTGTCGTCGACCGCCTCTCGGCAACCCCGGATGCCCGCCTGCGCGAGATCATGCAGGCACTGGTTCGGCACCTGCACGCCTTCGCCAAGGAAGTTCGGCTGACCGACGAGGAATGGTTTGCTGGCATCCAGTTCCTCACTGCCACCGGGCACATGTGCGATGACGTGCGCCAGGAGTTCATCCTGCTCTCCGACACGCTCGGATTCTCTTCCTTGATCGATGTCATCAATCACTCCGATCTCGAGGCACTCGCGACCGAGCCGACGATCCTCGGCCCGTTCTACGTGCCCGAGTCACCCGTGCGCGAATTCGGCGCATCGATGGTCGAGTACGACGACGGGGGAGAGCCGACCATCTTCCGTGGAGTGGTGACGGATACGTCGGGTAATCCGCTTCCTGGAGCAGTGCTCGATGTCTGGCAGAACGCAGCGACCGGCTTCTACGCAGTTCAGCAGCCAGACGAGCAGCCCCCGACCAACCTGAGAGGCCGATACTTCACCGACGGGAACGGCCGATATGAGATCCGCACAGTTCGTCCGGTGCCGTACCCGATCCCGGCTGATGGGCCTGTGGGCACGCTCCTCGGCGCCACTGGTCGGCATGAGTGGCGGGCCGCCCACATCCACGTGAAGGTCTCTGCCGAGGGCTTTGAGCCACTAACGACGCACATCTTCGATCGAGCCAGTGACTACCTTGACTCCGACACCGTGTTCGGAGTCAAGGATTCGTTGATCGAGGATTTCATTCTGTCTGCGGCCGGGGTGCTCGTGTGCGAGCACGACTTCGTGCTCGCACAATCCTGCTGAGCAGTTCGAGAGAGGATCACAATGCCGTTCATCACCGTGGAGATGATTGAAGGTCGCACCGCAGAGCAGAAGGAGACTCTCATTCGATTGCTCACAGACGCCGCGATCACCGCTCTCGGCTCGCCCCCGGAGACCGTCAGGGTGCTCCTTCACGAGAACAGTGCGGCGAACTGGGGCGTCGGTGGAGTGCCAAAGTCCAAGCGTTAGCAAGACTTCGGATGAGGTGGTGAGGCGGCCGCGCACCCGCCCTGGCGCGTTGGGCGACCCATGAGCTCCGAGTACCCCATCACGTGAAAGGCATTGACACTTCTCTCGCCCTCCCCAAACGGCCGCTCATAAAGTAAGGCTTACCTAACCTTTAATGCTTCGTGGGTGAGGGAAGTTGTTGGCGCACAAGGTTTTCTGGAGCGACTTCCTGCGCGATTCCAGCGCGCGGCGGCCTCCAAATGGTGCTTTACTTCAGCACTCACCCCCGCGGGCAGCCCACGGGCGCTCGACACTGAAGGAGGCGCCATGTCACTCGTTCTCAAGGCCGGAACCAGCTGGGCCGAGACCTACGCGCAGTGCGTATCTGTAGCGCCCGAGGCATTCGACCCCGATCGCATCCGCAACTTGATCAATGGCGAGTGGGTGCGCGCGGGTGTTCCCGGAGATCATCAGAACCCGGTCGACGGTGCGCAGATCGAAGGTCCTCCGCGAATTAATCACGACGAGGCCATGGCGGCAGTCGACGGTGCGGTGCGCGAGCATGCTGCGTGGTCGAAGGTGGATCTCGAGGAGCGCAAGGCTCGAGTCGCGCGTGCGGTTGCAGCAATGCGCGAGCATCGCGGCTTGCTCGCGCTGCTGCTCGTCTGGGAGATCGGCAAGCCGTGGCGCCTGGCATGTGCCGATGTTGATCGTGCACTCGACGGTGTCGACTGGTACTTGGCAGAGGTCGATCGCCAGCTCGCCGGTCGCAAGCCCCTCCCCGGCCCGGTGAGCAACATCGCCAGCTGGAACTACCCCATGAGTGTGCAGGTGCACGCCGAACTCGTGCAGATGCTCGCGGGCAATGCCGTCGTCGCCAAGACCCCAAGCCAGGGTGGCTTCCACTGCCTCACACTCGCTCACGCGCTGATGCGTCGCGAAGGCCTTCCGGTCACGCTCGTCTCGGGCATGGGTTCGTCGCTCGGCGACATTCTGATTCGCGGCGAGGGCATTGGCGCTCTTGCATTCGTCGGCGGTCGTGCCAATGGTCGCAAGGCTGCGACGACCCTGGCCGATACCGGTCGTCGTCACTTCCTCGAGCAGGAAGGCCTCAACACCTGGGGCATCTGGGGTTTCACCCAGTGGGATCTCCTCGCAGGCCACCTGAAGAAGGGCTTCGAGTACGGCAAGCAGCGCTGCACCGCCTACCCCCGCTTCGTCGTGCAGCGTGGCATGTTCGCCGACTTCCTGCAGGCATACCTGCCGGTAGTTGAGAGCCTGCGCTTCGGCCACCCACTCGCCGTTGAGAATCCTGCTGACCCGTTCCCCGAACTCGATTTCGGCCCGGTGATCAGCGCGGCGAAGGCAACCGAGCTACGCCAGAACTTCGATGAGGCGGTACGCGGTGGCGGAATCCCGCTCGTGCATCGCAGTCTGCGCGAGGGCAGTTTCCTTCCGCATCAGGACACCAGTGCATATGTCGCGCCGGCCTGCGTGCTTCAGCCGCCGTCATCGTGGGCTCTGCACCACAAGGAGCCCTTCGGCCCGCTCGACTCGATCGTCATCGTCGACACCGAGGCTGAGTTCCTCGCCGCGATGAATGCCAGCAACGGCTCGCTCGTCGGTTCGATCGCCACTGACGACAATGAGTTCGCGCATCGCGTGGCCGATGAACTGCAGTCGTTCAAGATCGGCATCAATGCTCCGCGCTCGCGCGGTGACCGCGATGAGATCTTCGGCGGCAAGGGCGCCTCGTGGAAGGGTGCATTCGTCGGCGGAGACCTGCTGGTTCAGGCTGTTACCGAGCCGGCTGACGGCTCCGAGGATCGCCTGTACGGCAACTTCCCGTCGTATTCGCTCTACCCGCCGACTGCGGGTCTGCAGGCCTGAGTCAGCAGATGCGGGGCAGTTGCTCCGCGAGTGGCAGGTCGACCACACGGGTGCCACCGATGCCGGTCTTGGCGACGACGACTCCCGCATGGTCGTCCACGATCGTGCCAATGCGCACGGCGCCGATGCCGAACTCGTGCGACCGCATTGCGTCGAGAGCCAGATCGGCATCCTCGCCGCGCACGAATGCAATCAGTCGGCCCTCGTTCGCAACGTAGAGCGGATCAAGTCCGAGGAATCCGCAGGCGGCGCGCACATCATCGTTGACGGGCACGTCGCGCTCGACGATCACCGTGCCGGTGTCGGAGCTCTTGGCGATCTCGTTCAACGATGCCGCGACTCCGCCTCTCGTGGGGTCACGCATCATGCTCACCTGTGCGCCTGACGCCAGCAGTGCTGCCGTAAGCCCGTTCAGGGGGGCGCTGTCGGTGACGATGTCGGAGCCGAACTCCAGGCCCTCGCGGACACTCATCACGGCGATGCCGTGCATGGCGATCGGACCGCTGACGATGATGGCATCTCCCGGGCGCACTTGGTGCGGGCCGAGATCGAGACCGGGTGCGATCAGGCCGATGCCAGCGGTATTGATGTAGATGCCATCACCGTGGCCTGAGTCGACCACCTTGGTGTCACCGGTGACGATCGAGACACCTGCACGCCGAGCTGCCTCGCCCATCGTGTTGGCTATGAGGCCGAGCTCATCGAGCGGAAGTCCCTCCTCCAGAACCATGCCGCACGAGAGTGCAATCGGCACCGCGCCTGTCATCGCGACGTCGTTGATCGTGCCGTTCACTGCGAGATCGCCGATGTTACCGCCTGGGAAGAAGCGCGGGCGAACGACGTAGGTGTCGGTGCTGAAGGCCAGTCGGGCGCCGCCGATACGCAGCACCGCAGCATCGCCCAGCTGCGCGAGGACATCAGCGTTTGCTGTGCCGGCAAAAGCCGGAAGGAATAGGTGCTCGACGAGTTCAGCACTCAGTCGTCCGCCACCACCGTGGCCCATGATGATGTTCGGCTGATCGCGAAGGGGAAGCGGGCACGACCAGTTCTCGAGATCGAGATGCTCGGTCATGCAGAGACCTCGATACGACGGAATTGGTAGTAGGCCGCGCAGGCACCCTCGCTGGAGACCATCGGAGCACCGAGGGGCATCCGCGGGGTGCACTCCTTGCCGAAGGCGGCGCACTCATTCGGCTTGATGAGGCCCTGGAGAACCTCACCGCTTCGGCACAGCTTCGACTCCTCGGTGTGGATTCCCGTGACGTCGAAGCGCTTCTCGGCATCGAATTCCGCGTACTTATCCGAGAGCATCCAACCGGACTGAGGAATGACCCCGATTCCGCGCCAGGCACGATCACAGGTCGTGAACACGTCGGCCACGACCGCCTGCGCAGTGGGATTGCCCTCTGCTGAAACGGCCCGAGGATAGGCGTTCTCGAGATCCGCTCGGCCCTCCTCGAGCTGCAGCAGCACCCTGCGAATGCCCTCAAGAACATCAAGCGGCTCGAATCCCGTCACGACGATGGGCACGTGGTACTTATCAACGAGCTCGGCGTACTGGCCCATGCCCATCACCGTGCAGACATGGCCTGCAGCAAGGAAGCCCTGCACGCGACGATTCGGCGAATCCATGATCGCGGTGATGGCCGGGGGTACGAGCACGTGCGAGATCAGGACCGAGAAATTTGCCAGACCAAACTGCTTGGCCATCTGCACGGTCATCGCATTGGCCGGTGCCGTCGTCTCGAAGCCGATGCCGAAGAACACCACCTGCTTATCGGGGTTCTCCTGCGCCAGGCGCACGGCGTCGAGGGGCGAGTACACGATGCGGATATCTCCGCCGGCGCTCTTGATGCGGAAGAGGTCGGTGCTGGATCCGGGCACTCGCACCATGTCGCCGAAGGAGCAGAAGATGACATCGGGCCTTGCCGCGATGGCGAGCGCACGATCGATGGTCTCCAGTGGGGTGACGCACACGGGGCATCCTGGACCGTGGATCAAGGTGACGCCTTCGGGAAGCAGCTGATCGATGCCATTGCGGATGATGGTGTGTGTCTGGCCGCCGCAGACCTCCATGATCGACCAAGGTCGGGTGACGATGCGCGCGATGTCGTCCAGGAGGCGGCGAGCGAGCTCGGGATCGCCGAATTCGTCGAGATACTTCATTGCTCTACCTGAAGTCGACGGTCGGGTTGAGCTAG
>CALFIA010000259.1 GCA_937876275.1 uncultured Actinomycetes bacterium
TGTCTGACGTCCTTTCCTCGGTGAGCACGCATATTGCCGAGGCCGAGACCGTTCCGGTCTCCTCCCTCATGGTCTGAGCGTGCGCCTGACCGATTTCTGGGAGCGCATGGAAGAAGTCCTCGGCCCCAGTTACGCGTACTCCTGGGCTCGCGATGTAGTCCTGCCTGACCTAGGCCTGTGCGCACAAGGTGCCATCGATGCCGGGATCGACACCAAGGAGATCTGGCGCGCTGTCTGCAACACCGTCGAGGTTCCCTCGACGCTGACCTAGCGCGTTCACCCAGTGAGTGAACGTTCGCGGCTAGGCTCGAATCATGCGACGCAAGCCCCTGCGGTATCTCACCGTGGTGACCTATGGGCGCACCGGCAGCACGGCGATTCAGGCCACGCTGAATGCTCTTCCCGGGGTAATGGTGCGGGGCGAGAACTACAACGCCTTTCGTGGTCTGCATGACTATGTGCAGTCGATTGCCGAGACCGCCGATCGGCATACGTCGGGTCGGCCGAATAACCCCTGGTATGGCTCGGCGAAACTCAGCCCAGCCGACGTCGTCGAGGATCTGCGCCGGCATGTGGTCGAGACCGTCCTACGCCCGGCCAAGGACACCATCGTCGTGGGGTTCAAGGAGGTCCGCTACGAGCCCGGGCACTTCGCCGACTACGACCTGCTGCTCGACTACCTACTGTTCTTGAACAAACTGTTGCCCGGCATCGTCTACCTGTTCAATATTCGAGACGCCGCGGAGGCAGCCCGAAGTGGCTGGTGGCCGGGCAATGAATCGGCCGAAGAGGTCATAGCGACGACAAATGACTGGCTGATCCAGGCGGCCGAGGACCTCAACCGACTGCTAGGCCCAGGCCGCGCAGCGGTGCTGGAGTACGGCTCCTGGAATGACGACCCCCAGCGACTCATCGAGGCGTATGCAGCCGTGGGGCTGCCCCGCGATGACGCCGCCGTACGGGCAGCCGTAGGGGAGCGCCTCGACCACGGGCCTCATTCGGGCTGATGACATCCCCCATGGATGGCCCCCGACACGCGGAAAACGGCGTGTCGCTTCCATTCGAACGCCTGTTCGATATAGCCTCCTGGTTGTGACGCCGGGTGCCCGGTGATCCCCAGCCGGGAATCACAGGTCTCCAGTGTCAGAGGGTCCGCCTAGGTTCCGATGACACGACGTCAACCGCGACATCACGACGAACAGGAGTCACCATGGCAAGCACCGCCAACGACCGCGAGAAGGCCCTCGAGACCGCACTCGCCCAGATCGAGCGCGCCTTCGGCAAGGGCTCGGTCATGCGCCTCGGAGAAGACGGCCGCGCGCCTGTCGAGGTCATCCCGACCGGCTCCATTGCGCTTGATCTTGCCCTCGGCATTGGTGGCTATCCCCGTGGTCGCATCGTCGAGGTCTACGGTCCCGAATCCTCGGGCAAGACCACCGTGGCACTCCACGCCATCGCCAATGTCCAGGCACAGGGCGGTCTCGCCGCGTTCATCGACGCCGAGCACGCCCTTGATCCTGACTACGCCTCCAAGCTCGGTGTCGATCTCGACAACCTCTACGTGGCTCAGCCCGATACGGGCGAGCAGGCACTGGAGATCGCCGACACCCTGGTGCGCTCCGGTGCCATCGACCTCATCGTGATCGACTCGGTCGCCGCGCTCGTGCCGCGCGCCGAGATCGAGGGCGAGATGGGCGATAGCCACATGGGTCTGCAGGCACGCCTCATGAGTCAGGCGCTGCGCAAGATGGCCGGCGCGCTGAGCAACACCAACACCACCGCAATCTTCATCAACCAGCTGCGCGAGAAGATCGGCGTGATGTTCGGTTCGCCCGAGACCACGACCGGCGGCAAGGCCCTGAAGTTCTACGCCTCAGTTCGCCTCGACGTGCGTCGCATTGAAACCCTCAAGGGCGGCACCGAGGCCGTGGGCAACCGCACTCGCGTCAAGGTCGTCAAGAACAAGGTGGCCCCGCCGTTCAAGCAGGCCGAGTTCGACATCCTCTACGGCGAGGGCATCTCTCGCGAGGGCTCGCTGATCGATCTTGGTGTCGACAACGGCGTCGTCAAGAAGTCCGGTGCCTGGTACACCTACGAAGGTGATCAGCTGGGCCAGGGCAAGGAGAACGCCCGTACCTTCCTCAAGGACAACCCCGATCTCGCTGCTGATATCGAGCGCCGACTCAAGGAGCTCATGGGTATCGGTGTCCAGAAGGCCGTTGAGGCCGGTGAGGTTGTCGATATCGATTCACCGATCGAGCTCAAGCCCGTCGACGCATAGCCCTCTCCACCGACTACTGCCTCCATGTCTCGGAGAACCAGATCAGCGAGTGAGCCCACACCGGGCTCACTCGCTGATCTGCAAGACGAAGCAGATCCCGCTCAGGCTGCGCGCACGATTGTGCTGCGCAGGCTCACTGCAGCGCCTCGCACCTATGCGCAACTTCGCGATGGTCTGCTCGAACGCGGCTTCGAGATGAGTGTCATCACCGAGGTTCTCGATCGCTATGTCGAAGTAGGCCTGGTCAATGATGCCGAGTTCGCGGAGATGTGGGTGCGGTCGCGCCACTCAATCCGTGGCAATGCCCGATCCGTTCTTCGCCGCGAACTTCGTGACAAGGGAGTGCCTGCGGAAGAGGCTGAGAGTGCGCTTGCCACGATCACTGATGATGCCGAGCGCCAGCGTGCGGGCGAACTCGTGCGTCGAAAGCTCGCGTCAACTGCACGCCTGGAGCACCAGGCGAGGGTGCGCCGCTTGACGTCGATGCTCGCTCGTCGCGGCTATCCGCCCGGCATCTGTTTCGGTGTCGTCAAGGAAGTTCTCGATGACCCCGACACGCGCGAGCTCCTGGATTTGCACGATGTTCAGATTGACGGGTAAATTCACCCCGTCACCTCACTGATGCGGAGTTTTTCATGCCCGGTTTGTCCACGTGGGCCGTTCGTCGTCCCGTCTTCGCCCTCATCGCCTGGTTCATCGCTGTTGTCGCGATCTTCGGGCTCGGAGGCGCATTCAAGGGAAGCCTGAACGATTCATTCGACCTCCCGAATACCGAGTCGAAGACTGCCACCGACCTGTTGGCCAAGTCGGGTGTCAACATGGGCGCCTACGACGCGGGTGCCACGATCGTGTGGTCGCCGACAACGGGCAGCGCTGTTGACCCGGCTGTGCTCAGTGAGATCACTCCGACCCTGCAGAAGATTGCCGATCTGCCCGCTGTCGCCTGTGTGAGCCTGCCCACCGGTCAGGGCCTTGGCCCCAAGTGCCCGCCGGCACCCCAGCCGCCGGACCAGTCGATCATCGACAAGATGACCCCCGAGCAGCAGGCTGCGCTGAAGGCCAGCATGACTCCGCAGGGCATCAGCCCTGACGGTCGTGTCGCCGTCGCTACCGTGACGTTCGAGAGTTCTGATCCATCAGCTGTTCCCACCGCTCAGGCGAAGACGATCATCGCTGACATCAAGGCGGCGAACACCGACACCTTGCGCGTAGGTGCTAACGGTCAGGTTCTCGACTTTGCGGGCACTGAGCCGCCGAGCAGTGAGCTCATCGGCATCATCGCCGCCCTCATCATCCTGCTGATCGCCTTCGGCTCGGTGATCGCTGCAGGTTTGCCGATCGTTGTCGCAGGTATGGGCGTAGCGCTCGGCGTCACGATGGTGACCCTGCTCGCTCGCTTCCTTGACGTCGCGACGTTCGCGCCGACCTTGGCTTCGATGATCGGTCTCGGCGTCGGTATCGACTACGGACTCTTCGTCCTCAATCGTTACCGCACGGCGATCTTGCTCGGCCACGAGAAGAAGCAGGCGGCAATCGAAGCCGTGAACACTGCCGGGCGCGCCGTGCTCTTCGCCGGCAGCACGGTGATCATCGCGCTCCTCGGCCTCTTCGTTCTCGGCATCAACTTCTTCAACGGCCTCGCACTTGCAGCCGGACTCACCGTGCTCATGGTCATGCTCTCGGCACTGTGGTTCCTGCCGGCCTTGCTGTCCTTGCTCGGCACCAAGGCCCTTGCTCTTCGCATGCCCTGGGGCAAGAAGCCCGGCTCGGGTCACATTGGCGGAAAGCGCTGGGCGGCCTACGGCGCCTTCTTGCAGCGCCGCCCGTGGCTGTGGGCGATCCTGTCCCTCGCCTTCGTCCTGATCCTGGCTATCCCGGTGCTCTCGCTGCGCCAGGGCTTCGCCGACGACTCAGGCAAGCCGGTGGGCTCGATCGGACGCATTGCCTACGACTTGCGCGCTGAGGGCTTCGGCCCCGGATCCAACGGCCCGTTCCTGGTGGTGGCACAGCTGCCCAAGGACGGCGATACCGAGGCCTACAAGACGATCGTCACCGACCTCGCCGCCGCACCCGGCGTCGCAGGCACGGGGCCGAGTGTGGCAGTGCTGCCGCTCGTTGACGTCTTCCCGCAGGAGTTCGGCCTGACGGGCAACGTCGCCGTCGTATCGGTCATCCCGACCACCGCACCTCAAGATGCTGCGACAACAGATCTGCTCAATGAGCTTCGTGACACGGTGAACCCGAAGATCGAAGCTGCCACCGGCGCCAAGCTGTACGTCGGCGGCACGCAGGCGATCACGAGTGACTTCACCACGGTGCTCAAGGAAGCGCTTCCGCTCTTCCTGCTCGTGGTTATCGGCCTTGGCTTCTTGGCACTCGTGCTGCTGTTCCGCAGCATCATCGTTCCCGCGATGGCCGCGGTCACGAGCCTCCTGAGCTTCGCTGCCTCGATGGGCATCACCGTGGCTGTCTTCCAGTGGGGCTGGCTCGACAGCCTGCTCGGCGTCAGCGGTACGGGGCCGATCATGCCCTTCCTACCGATCATGGTGTTCGCAATCCTCTTCGGTCTCTCGATGGACTACCAGGTATTCCTGGTCTCGAGAATGCGCGAGGAATGGGAGCGCACCGGCGACAACGCCCTGTCGATTCGCAGCGGCCTGGCCGGCTCGGGCCGAGTGGTCGTGATCGCAGCACTGATCATGGCGAGCGTCTTCATGGCATTCATCCCCACGCCTGACAACACGATCAAGCTCTTCGGCATCTCGCTGGCGAGCGCGGTGCTGATCGACGCCTTCATCATTCGCTTGATCTTCGTGCCATCGCTGATGTCGATCATCGGCAAGCCGAACTGGTGGCTGCCCCGTTGGCTGGGCAAGATCCTGCCGGTGGTGCACGTGGAGTCCGAGGCCGAGGAAGGCGAGTTCGAGGATGTCGCTGTGGCCAACTCCGGTCACTGACGCTGCTGAGGTCAATCGTGAGCCCTCCTGACGAGAGTCGGGAGGGCTCACTCCTTTCCGTAGACTGTGCCCGTGTCTGAGTCCCTCATCGTGAACCCGCGCACCTATCAAGTGCGCACCTATGGGTGCCAGATGAACGTGCACGACTCGGAACGACTTTCCGGCTTGCTCGAGGACGCCGGGTACGTGCCCGTAGCGGAGGGCTCAGTGGCCGATGTCGTGGTCTTCAATACGTGCGCAGTTCGCGAGAACGCTGACAACAAGCTGTACGGAAACCTGAGTCACCTCGTGCCGGTCAAGGCAGAGAACCCCGGCATGCAGATCGCCGTAGGCGGCTGCCTAGCGCAGAAGGATCAGGGCACGATCCTCGCGAAGGCTCCTAATGTCGATGTGGTGTTCGGCACTCACAACATCGGCTCGCTCCCGATTCTGCTCGAGCGCGCTCGAGCGCTCGACGAGGCGCAGGTCGAGATCCTCGAATCCCTCGAGACGTTTCCCTCGGCCCTTCCGTCGAAGCGTGACTCCGCCTTCTCGGCGTGGGTATCAGTCAGTGTGGGGTGTAACAACACCTGCACGTTCTGCATCGTGCCCGCACTGCGCGGCAAGGAGAAGGATCGCCGACCGGGCGACATCCTGAATGAGATTCAGGTACTCGTCGATCAAGGCGTTCTCGAGATCACGCTTCTCGGGCAGAACGTGAATGCCTACGGCTCGGAGTTCGGTGACCGTGAGGCGTTCAGCAAGTTGCTGCGTGCCTGCGGTCAGATCGACGGACTCGAACGCGTTCGGTTCACCAGCCCGCATCCGCGCGACTTCACCGATGATGTGATCGCAGCCATGGCGGAGACCGCGAATGTGATGCCGCAGTTGCACATGCCGCTTCAGTCCGGCTCCGATGACGTATTGCAACGGATGCGTCGCTCCTATCGGCAGGAGCGCTACCTCGGCATCATCGAGAAGGTGCGCGCTGCAATGCCGGATGCGGCGATCACCACTGACATCATCGTCGGCTTCCCCGGCGAGACCGAGGCAGATTTCGAGCAGACGTTGCACGTCGTGCGCGAGGCGCGCTTCGCCGCAGCGTTCACCTTCCAGTACTCCAAGCGCCCGGGAACCCCGGCAGCCGAGATGCCCGACCAGATCCCGCAGGCAGTCGTCACCGAGCGCTACAACCGACTGCTGGAGACCGTCAACGACGTCACCTTGGCTGAAAACCGCAGGCAGGTAGGCCGTGAGGTCGAAGTCCTGATCTCAGTTGGCGAAGGAAAGAAAGACGCCGCGACCTCCCGGATCTCCGGCCGCGCTCCCGACAATCGCCTCGTCCACGTTGCGCTCGATTCTCGCCTCGACGTTCCACGGCCGGGTGACATGGTGACTGCCGAGATCACCCATGCCGCGCCGCATCACCTCAATGCCGACCGCATGATCTCGGTTCGCCGCACCCGTGCCGGTGATCTCGCCGATCAGCCGATCGAGGTGATCACCCCCGGCGTGATGCTCGGGCTGCCCACTATCCGCGTCGGCGAATGAGTCGCGTACTCGCGATCGTCGGGCCGACGGCCTCGGGTAAGTCGGCCCTGGCCGTCGCGGTCGCGCAGCGCATCGATGGAGAGATCATCGGTACCGACTCCATGCAGGTGTATCAGGGCATGGATATCGGCACCGCTACACCGACTCTGGACGAGCGTGGGGGAGTTCCACATCACCTGATGGATGTGTGGCCGATGGAACACCTCGTCACGGTTTCGGAATTCCAGGCGAAAGCGCGAGCGGCCATTGATGACGTCCTTGCTCGTGATCGAACGCCCGTCGTCGTGGGTGGCTCAGGCCTCTTTGTCTCGGCGGTGCTCGACGACCTCAACTTCCCGGGTACCGATGAGCAGGTGCGTGCACGCTGGGAGGCAGAACTCGAGTCGGTCGGTGCTGCAGTGCTCCATGAACGACTGGCCGAGGTTGATCCGGCTGCTGCCGCCGCCATCTTGCCTTCTAATGGGCGTCGTATTGTGCGCGCTCTCGAGGTCATCGAGCTGACAGGTGAGCCGTTCATCGCCGAGTTTCCCGATCCGGTCGGTGTCTACCCGACTGTGCGCATTGGCCTGGAAATCCCGCGCGAGGTTCTCGATGAGCGCATCGCTCAGCGTGTCGACGCCATGTTCGCGGCCGGATTCATCGACGAGGTGCGTCAGCTTGATGCACTCGGATTGCGGCGGGCTCGTACCGCTTCGCGCGCTCTGGGGTATTCGCAGGTCCTTGCGCTCCTTGATGGCGACATGAGCGAGGAACAGGCGCGCGAGGAGATCATCTTTGCCACGCGAAGGTTTGCCCGCCGCCAGCAGCGCTGGTTCAGGCGTGATGTGCGTATTCGGTGGATCGACTACGACTCGGCGACAGCGGTTGACGAGGCTCTCTCGCTCTGGGAGACCTCGACGTAGTACTCGGTGCCCAGGATCGGATTCGCGATCGGACCGGGCAGGCGTGTCAGCACTGCGAGAGTGCGGATCGTGCCATCAGCACTTGCCTGCGAGGCATGGGCGCGCAGGGCGTCCTTCTTCTGCGACATGTACTCGCGCACATTCACGCGGTGAGTGATGCGGTTCTTCGGAGTCCAGGCATTGTCGAATTCGCTGGCGTCGAAGTCCGAGGGAGTCAGGTGCAAGGTAGAGGCCATGCGCACGGCGCGAGCAATCGGCTCGCGCGGCAAGGTTGCCTCGTAGAGTCGAGGTGCCTTCTTGGCGAGCACATACGCAGCGCGCACGACGTTGTGCACCTGTACGTGATCGGGATGTCCGTATCCGCCTGAAGGGTCGTAGCCCACGAGGATGTCGCAGTCCTCGTCATCGAGGATCGCCGCGATCAGCTTGGCAATCGCGAACTTGGGTTGGTGGGCGAAGCCGTCAGCGACCTCGCCGTGCAGGCCGGAGTCGGCATAGCCGAGGTTGATGAGTCGGTCGACTCCGAGAATGTGGGCTGAGCGGCTGAGCTCCTCCTGGCGATGAGCGGCCAGGTCGTCGGCATGCTCGGCATCGGTGAGCCCTGCGGCCCCATCGGTGGCCACGATCAGCACGACGCGGTTTCCCTCGGCCACGGCGCGTGCCATGGTGCCGGCCGTCAGCAGGGCCTCGTCATCAGGGTGGGCGTGCACGAAGACCAGCGTGCGGGAACGGGTGCTGCCGAGGGCTTCCGAGGCGGGTCGAGATGTCATGGTGTGACCATTGTGGCGTACGGTCACCCGAGTGAGGATCGCCCACGTCAGTGACTGCTACCTGCCCCGTACAGGAGGCATTGAGACTCAGGTGCGCGCCCTGGCCCTCCAGCAGGCGGCGGCAGGGCACGACGTTCGCATCATTACGGCTACCGCAGGCGCCGGAGACGTCTTCGCCGGTACCGAGGTAATCGACGGGATCAGCGTTCACCGAGTGGCAGCGCACATCCCTGCGGGGCTGCCCATCCATCCGCGCACTCGCCGGGAAGTAAGTGCCGTTCTGTCCACTGACCCTGTCGATGTGGTTCATGTTCATGCGGGCGTGATCTCGCCCTTCGCCTGGGGAGCGATTCGGGCGGCCCGGGATGCGGGTCTGCCGACATTGGTCACGGTGCACTGCATCTGGGGGCCGGTAGCCGAGCGTGCCTTCGCGCTGAGCGACAGGACTCTCGGCTGGAGTGCGTGGGGGATTCAACTCTCCGCAGTGAGCCGCGTAGCAGCTGCGCACATCGAGAAGGCTGCACCAGGGAGTTCACCGGTACTCGTCATTCCCAATGGCATCACCCCCAGTGACTGGGCGGTGGAACAAGTACCGCGCGTCGATGACGCCGTACGTATCGCGAGCGTCATGCGGATCGCCCCGCGTAAGCGGGTTATTCCACTCCTGCGGATGCTCGAGTCGGCACAACGGATGGTGGGGTCCAGCAATCGCCTGGAGCTCACGATTGTCGGCGACGGACCAGGGCGCGCTCGTGCCGAGAAGTTCGCACTGCGGCGCGGGCTCGTGGTGAACTTCGCGGGCCGCCTCGATCGTGCAGGGATACGCGACGTGTTCTCGCGCACTGATATCTACGTTCAGCCATCGATCAAGGAATCCTTCGGACTGGCGGCGCTCGAGGCGCGTTGCGCCGGTCTGCCGTTGGTTATCCACGCGGATTCGGGGACCACGCAATTCGTCAGCGATGGTGTTGAGGGTCTTGTGGGCGCAGACGACGTCGCGATGGCAGGGGCTATCGCCCAATTGGCGTATGACCGTTCACTGCGCGAGCGAATTGCCACGCACAATCGCACCCATGAGCCAGCAGATTCATGGCCGAATGTCCTTCGTGAGGTTATCCACGGGTACGAGGTCGCATCGTCGGCCAGGAGCTGAACGGCGACTAGGCTCTAGGGCATGGTGAGGAATCCGGAATTGCGGTTCGTGAAAGGTCACGGCACCGGCAATGACTTCATCCTCATCCCCGATTTCGAGGGCGAGCTCGACATCACCCCCGAGCAGGTGCGCTACCTGTGCGATCGGCATTTTGGCCTGGGTGCCGATGGCGTGATTCGCGTGGTCCGCACGGCACGAGTCCCCGAATTTGCCTCGATGGCCGACTCCGCCGAATGGTTCATGGACTACCGCAATGCCGATGGAAGCATCTCCGAGATGTGCGGCAACGGCTCACGAGTCTTCGCTCGCTATCTCGATGCCACCGGTCTCATCACCGATGCCGATGTGCAGATCGCCACCCGCGGCGGACTCCGCACGGTCACGATGGAGTCTGATCTCACCATCACGGTCGACATGGGCATTCCCACCACTCCTGCCGGTACTGCGGTTGTCACCGTCGGCAGTCGGCAGGTCCCTGCAGTTGGCGTCATGATCCCCAATCCGCATGCGGTCACCTTCGTTGACTCACTTGACGATGCCGGAGACCTCCTTGTATCGCCGGGCATCGCACCGACGTCGGTATTCGACGAGGGTGCCAATGTCGAGTTCGTCGTGATTCGCGGTGAGCGACATATTGCGATGCGAGTGTTCGAGCGTGGAGTCGGTGAGACCTTGAGTTGTGGCACAGGAGCATGTGCTGCCGCCTATGCGTATCTGCGCCGTGTCGATGCCCCCGTCGGCCTTGAGGTGCGCGTTGATGTTGCGGGCGGCACCTTGAGCATCACTGAGACCGAAGCCGGTCATCTACTCCTTCGCGGCCCGGCTGATCTCGTCGCCCGCGGCACTGTGCTGCTGCCGTGAGTGCATGAGGCATATGAACGACGACGAATTCAGCGACGACCTGCAGAGCACGGGCGACTATGAGCTCGAGGCCCGTGCGGGTCTGCGTCGTGTCTCGGGCCTGTCGACCGAACTCGAAGACATCACCGAGGTCGAGTACCGGCAGATTCGACTCGAAAAGGTCGTGCTCGCTGGAGTCTGGACCTCCGGCACGGTGCTTGACGCTGAGCGTTCCCTGCGTGAACTCGCGCTACTGGCCGAGACTGCTGGTTCCGAGGTCGTCGATGGCGTGATTCAGCGTCGGGATAACCCAGACCCGGCCACGTACCTGGGCTCCGGCAAGGTGCTCGAACTGCACGAGATCGTCAAGGCCACCGGTGCTGACACGGTGATCTGCGATGGCGAGCTGACACCGGGTCAGCTGCGTCAGCTCGAGGCCATCCTCAAGGTCAAGGTCGTTGATCGCACCTGGCTGATCCTCGACATCTTTGCCCAGCATGCCCGCAGCCGAGAGGGCAAGGCGCAGGTCAGTCTCGCCCAGATGCAATACCTCCTGCCGCGCTTGCGCGGCTGGGGTGAATCGCTGTCTCGCCAAGGCGGCGGCGCCGGCGGCAGTGCCAGCGGTGGCGTGGGCACCCGTGGCCCTGGTGAGACCAAGATCGAGACAGATCGCCGCCGCATTCGTGCGCAGATGACCAAGCTGCGCCGTGAGCTGAAAGAGATGGAGAAGTCGCGTGTCACGCAACGCGCTTCCCGTCACCGCGCCGGCATCCCGTCTGTCGCCATCGCCGGCTACACGAATGCGGGTAAGTCGAGCCTGCTCAACCGGCTGACCGGTGCGGGCGTTCTGGTTGAGAACTCGCTGTTCGCCACCCTGGATCCGACAATTCGCAAGGCAAAGTCACCCAGCGGCCGCGATTTCACCCTCGCCGACACCGTCGGATTCGTGCGCCACCTTCCGCACCAACTGGTGGAGGCGTTCCGGTCAACCCTCGAAGAGGTCAAGGACGCCGATCTCATCGTGCACGTCGTCGATGCCTCTGACGAGGATCCTGAGGGCCAGATCAATGCCGTGCGTCTCGTGCTGAACGACGTCGACGCAGGTCACGTGCCCGAACTCATCGTGCTCAACAAGGCCGACATCGCCGACCCTGAAGTTGTCACGAACCTGTTAAGACGCGAGCCGCATTCCGTCGTCATCTCGGCAAAGACGGGCGAGGGCATCGACGAGCTGCTGCTCGCGATCGAGGCCGATCTGCCCAGCCTGATGCAGGAGATCGACCTCGTCGTTCCCTATTCACGCGGTGACCTCATCTCCCGTGCTCATGCAACAGGTGATGTCATCAGCGTCGAGCATGGCGAGACCGGCTCGCGCTTGCATGCGCGTGTGCCTGAAATGCTGGCCAACGAGTTGCGCACGGCCTGCGAATGAGCGATGTCGATAATGCCCTCGATGCGGTAGTCGAGGCGCTGGGCGGTCAGAGGCGCGAGGGTCAGCATGAGATGGCCAATGCAGTGGCGACTGCCATCGGTGATGGCTCGCACGTCATCGTGCAGGCAGGCACCGGTACCGGCAAGTCTTTCGGCTATCTCGTGCCTGCGGCGGTGCATGCCGCCACCACCAACAACACCGTGGTGGTCGCGACGGCAACACTGGCATTGCAGCGTCAGCTGGTCGAGCGCGATCTACCGAGGCTTGCCGAGGCTCTCGAGCCGATCATGTCCCGGCCCGTGACGTTTGCTGTGCTCAAGGGCCGCAATAACTACGTGTGCCTGGAGAAGCTTCATGGCACTGTGCCCGAGGACGAATCGGAGGCGCTGTTCAGCACCAAGCGTTCCGAGCTCGGCGATCAAGTCGTGGCTGTCCGCGAGTGGGCAGAGAGCACCGAGACCGGCGATCGGGATGAGTACCCCGATGAGATCGATCCGCGCGTGTGGCGCAGCTTGTCGGTGGGTCGTCGCGAGTGCGTGGGTGAGAGCAAGTGTTCGTACGGCGAGGAGTGCTTCACGGTCAAGCGTCGCCTGCAGGCGCAGGAAGCCGACATCGTCATCACGAACCACGCCATGCTCGCTATCGATGCAATTGAGGGAATTCCCGTTCTTCCCGAGCATGACGCCGTGATCATCGACGAGGGGCATGAACTCGTCGATCGTGCGACTGCGGCGATTACCTCAGAGCTCACGGTGGCTATGGTCGAGAAGGCCATCAGTCGTGTGCGCAAGCAGATCGATGCGGAGACCGTGGAGCGACTCGAGGTCGCCGCCGAGACTCTCGATGATGCGATGCGCGAGGAAGCACTGGCTCTCGGCGGGCCGACTCAGCTCACTGTGTTGCCCAAGAATGTGCTGCTTGCCCTGACCATGGTTCGCGATGCCTGCAACAACGCGATGAGCGAGCTCGCGGCCGACCGTGACAAGGAGCCTTCGGCTATGGCTGCGCGCCAGCAAGCCCGGGGAGCACTCGAAGACGTCCATGACGTTGCCGGCTCACTTCTCATTGCAGGTGAGCATGACGTCGTGTGGCTGGACCCGGGCGAGAATCGTGCGCCGACTCTCAAGCTTGCGCCGCTCTCGGTCTCGGGCCTGCTGCGGGAGGCACTGTTCAATAAGACGCCCGTGGTGTTGACGAGTGCGACCTTGACGGTTGGTGGGGGATTCGACTCGCTCGTGGGGTCGCTGGGATTGAGTGAGTCGACCGTGGTGACCATGGACGTCGGCTCTCCCTTCGATCACGCGAAACAGGGAATCCTCTACGTCGCCAAGGATCTACCTGCTCCGGGGCGCGAGGGCATAGCCATGGAGGCTCTCGACGAACTTGCCGAGCTCATTGAGGCTGCCGGTGGCCGCACCCTGGCCCTGTTCTCTAGTTGGCGTGGAGTGGAGCGCGCAGCCGAGTACCTCAGGGTGCGCCTTGATGCGAAAAAGTTCCCGGTGCTGGTGCAGCGCAAGGGTGATTCGGTCGGAAACCTGGTCGACAAGTTCGCGGCTGATCCGGCCAGCACGTTGCTGGGCACGGTCTCGCTGTGGCAGGGCGTCGATGTACCGGGTGAATCCTGTATTCAGGTGGTGATCGACCGCATTCCGTTCCCACGCCCCGATGACCCGCTGCTCAGCGCGCGTCAGCGTGCAGTCGACGAGGCTGGCGGCTCCGGCTTTCGGGCGATTGCCGTGCCGAAGGCCGGGCTCTTGTTGGCGCAGGGTGCTGGACGACTCATTCGAGGCCCCGAGGACAGGGGAGTGGTCGCGATCTTGGACTCACGCCTGGCTACCGCGGCGTATGGACGCGCGCTGCGCGCGAGTCTGCCGCCGTTTTGGTACACCACAGATCGTGCGACGGTGCTCAGCTCGCTGACCCGCCTACGTGATGAGTTGGACGCTGGGGATTAGAGCTTGCGCAGAACGGTGACGACCTTGCCCATGATGGTGGCGTCGTCGCCGAGGATCGGGGCATACGCGGGGTTATGCGGCATCAGCCACACGTGACCATCGCGTCGCTTGAAGGTCTTGACGGTTGCCTCGTTATCGAGGAGTGCCGCAACGATGTCACCGCTCTCGCAGGTGCTCTGCTGGCGTACGACAACCCAGTCGCCATCGCAGATCGCGGCATCGACCATGGAGTCGCCGACAACCTTCAGCATGAATAGCTCGCCGGTACCGACGAGATCTCGGGGGAGCGGGAAGACGTCTTCGATCATCTCTTCAGCAAGAATCGGGCCGCCGGCAGCAATGCGGCCGACGAGCGGCACGTTGACGGAGGCGCCGGCGGTATGGATCTCGTGTACGTCGGCGGACGGGGCGACCACGGCTGGGGTGGCCTCGGGTGCATCTGCCACGACGAGGGCGCGCGGACGATTCGGATCGCGACGCAGGTAGCCCATGCGCTCGAGAGTCGAGAGCTGGTGGGCCACGCTGCTGGAGGAGGTCAGCCCGACACCTTCGCCGATCTCGCGCACGCTCGGCGGGTAGCCGCGCTCGTCAACCGTGGATCGAATCATCTCGAGGATCGCGCGCTGGCGGGTGGTCAGGCCGCTGTCATCGGCCGGGCCGTCAGGGAACTCGCTGACGCTGGCCAGGGGAGTGCCGTCGGCCTTCTTCTTCGGTGCCATGGTGCTTACCTCTCGATCGGTGCTGCGCCCGGCTGCTGAGGGATCTCGGGGTTCGGGGTTACGCCCCGAACCGATGTCAGACCCCACTGGCAGCCTGCGGCCATGACCAGAACGTTAGTTGGCCCGATTCGAAAAATCAAACACATGTTCGAATGTCGGCTGGACGTGTCGCGCAAATCGTGCTACACATCGCACATGCGTTCGATCGAACACACGTTCGATACTTCCCCGAAAGGAACTGAGATGGCCCTCGCAACCACCCTTCCCCGCACTGCTCGTCCGGTTCGCGCCGCTCACTCGGCGCGCTCGACCCAGGCACGCCAGCCGATCCGGCTGACTGCCCGTGGTCGCGCGGCCGTGTTCTTCCTGCTGTCGGTCGTGACCTTGCTGCTCATCCTTATTGCCGCGGGCGGTACCTCCGCTGATGCCTCGGCCACTGCTGGTGGCCCGGCCACGGCCAGTGTCGTCGTGCAGGCCGGCGATTCCCTGTGGAGCATCGCAAAGTCGTTGCAGCCCAACGGTGATCCGCGTTCGATGATGCAGACCCTGGTCGAGCTCAACGGTCTTAAGAGTGGCGAGTTGATCCCGGGTCAGCAGCTGATCGTCCCGATCGCCGAGTAATTGGCCACGACGCGCCGAAAAATGAGTGTTGCGTTCCCCTGGTATTAGCAGTACGTTCCTACCCCTAGATGTAGTAGTTGCAGCCATGTGATTTGTCCACAGGTTGTGGTTATTGGGTCACAGGC
>CALFIA010000260.1 GCA_937876275.1 uncultured Actinomycetes bacterium
CTTGCCGACCGCGTCACGGATCTCAGCAACGTCACGAGCGTGCTGGGGATTACCGGCCCTGTCATCACCGTCGCCCATGACTGGGGCGGTCCGGTTTCGCTGGGCTGGGCCCTCGATCATCGAGAGCAGTTGCAGGGCGTCGTGCTTTTGAATACCGCTATTCATCAGCCGGAGGATTCACACGCACCTGCCCTCATCAGGCTCGCTCGATCGAAACCACTGCTGACTTTCAACACGAGACTCACATCGCTCTTCATCACTTCGACGACGTCTCTGAGCAGACATGCTCGAGGCAAGAACCCGAAATTGAGCAAGGCCGAGGCCGATGGGTATCTGGCCCCGTACGACGAATCTGCGCGCCGCGCGGGAGTTCGGCAGTTCGTAGCCGACATTCCACTTGAAGCCGATCATCCGAGTGCCGCCGCACTCGATCGCATCGCCGAGGGCATTCGCGAACTCACCGATATCCCAGTGCTCTTGCTGTGGGGTCCTGATGATCCGGTCTTCAGTGATGTCTATCTTCACGATCTTGAACGTCGACTGCCTCATGCTCAGGTGCATCGCTACGAGGGCGCGCGCCATCTGGTCATCGACGATGCTCCTACATTGGTTGACGACCTTCTCTCGTGGGTTGCCGAAGGTCCGGTCCTGCCTCCCGCGAGAGAGAACTCACATGAGTACTCAACCCTCAACGACGCGCTGATGAGTCGTGCCGCCGATTCGACACCTGCACTCATCACCATGGGGGAGACCGGACCCTCACACTCGATTACCTGGAGATTGCTCGCAGATCGCGTCGCACGCGCAGCCGGTGCCTTCAGCGACGCCGGAATCTCACGAGGTGATCGTGTCAGTGTGCTCATTCCACCCGGCCCCGATCTCATCTGCACGGTTTACGCTTTGTGGCGTATTGGCGCGTGCGCCGTAGTCGTTGACCGCGGACTCGGTGTTCGCGGCATGCGTCGTGCTCTTCGCGGGGCTGCACCTCAACACGTCATCGGAACTCGAGAGGGCCTGCTTCTCGCGCGCACCCTGCGGATCCCCGGTGCACGCATATCGACACACGCCTTTTCGCAATTGCTACGCGGCGTCGCATCCGCACCAGTGACCGCGACTCAAGACGACGAGGCAGTCGTGGTGTTCACCTCTGGCGCCACTGGCCCAGCCAAGGGCGTGATCTATCGCCATCGTCAGGTCGCGAGCACGATGCAACTTCTCGCAACGCATTACAGTCTCGGTTCCCAGGATGCACTCGTCGCCGCCTTCGCACCATGGGCGCTGCTTGGTCCAGGCCTCGGCATCACCTCGGTAATTCCCGACATGGATGTCACTAAGCCGGCAACATTGACTGCACGCGATCTGGCGGATGCAGTGACCACAGGGCACGGCACCGTGATCTGGGCTGCCCCCGCAGCACTCCGCAATATCGTCAGGACCTCGGACGAATTGAGCGCGGATCAGCGCGAGAGTTTGAGCGGAATACGGATCCTCCTGTCAGCGGGCGCCCCCGTTCCCGTGAGCCTGCTGCAATCAGCCTCAGAGCTCTTCCCTCATGCATCCGTGAGAACGCCCTACGGCATGACCGAGGCCTTGCCCGTTGCCGAGGCAGACCTCGAAGCCGTCACAGCCCAGGGGGTGGGAAATGGAGTGTTCGTCGGAAAGGCACTTCCTGGAATCGATATCGCTGTGGCTCCACTCGATTCTGCCGGGGTACCGGGCAACGATCTGGTTGATATCTCGGGTATCACAGGCGAGATTGCCGTTCGCGCCGGTCACATTCGGGATCGCTACGACCGCCTCTGGGCAACGACGAAACGCGCATCTCGCAATCCCGGTTGGCATCGCACAGGTGACGTCGGTCATCTTGATCATGACGGAAATCTGTGGGTCGAGGGCCGTCTTGCTCATGTCATCACGACTTCTGACGGCCCTCTTACCTCCATCGCTCTTGAGCAACGAGCAATCAGTCACGGCGCCGTCAACGCGGCATGTGTCGGAATTGGACCTCTTGGCACGCAGCAGGTCGTACTCATCCTCGAGCGACCCGGCCATGGTCACCTGGTCGATGCTGACACTTCGGATGACTTTCGACAGGCGTGCGGATATCCCTTTGCCGCCGTCATGCGCATGGATCAGCTTCCGGTGGATATCCGGCACAACTCGAAGATCGATCGAGTATCCCTGGCCGAGTGGGCTACGGAGATTCTCGGCGGAGCACTCGGATGACGCGCGGCATTCTCGTCACGGGTGCTTCCGGCCTTCTCGGTCGTACTGTCGCACTCCAACTCATCGAACGAGGCGAGAGCGTCACGGTCCTGCAGCGCGGCGATAGCAAGGTGCCTGCTCGCCAAGTGCGCGGAGATATCTCTGACCCTGAGGCAAGGTACGCCGCCCTCGAGGGAGTCGATCGCGTTATTCACTGCGCGGCAAAAGTCTCGATCAATGGCCCGGAAGCCGAATTCAAACGCGTCAACATCGACGGCACTTCTGCACTCCTTGCCTCGGCGAGAGAGCGCGGAGTGCATTCCTTCGTGCACGTCTCTACGCCTTCGGTCGCACATCTGGGCAACGCAATCCACGGCGATCATGCACAGCCGGCCAATCCGCGTCTTGCCCGCGGGAACTATGCCCGCACGAAAGCCGAATCTGAGCTGATCGCACTGGAAGCCTGCGCTTCTGGTTTCGACGTGTGTGCCATTCGCCCCCATCTGGTGTGGGGCCCCGGCGATGAACAGCTGATCGGCCGAATCCTGGCTCGCGCGTCAGCCGGACGCCTGTTCCTTGTCGATCACGGATACGCCCTGATAGACACCACCTACATAGATAACGCGGCGAGCGCCTTGATCGCGGCCCTCGATACGTGCTCTGCCAATGCGGGCCGCGCCTTCGTGATCAGCAATGGTGAACCGCGCACGGTGGCCGAACTCTTTGAACGAATATGCCGAGCCGCCGGTCAGAGGCCCCCTTCAAGAAGCGTTCCCGCCTCCGTCGCCTATCGCGCGGGAGCCGTGGCCGAGCGCCTCTGGGGTGATTCAGAGCCGCCGCTGACGTCATTCCTGGTCGAGCAGTTGGCAACAGCGCACTGGTTCGATCAACGTGAGGCGCGCAGCGCCCTGAACTGGGCACCGACTGTGAGCCTCGACGAAGGATTCCGTCGACTTACGGCCCACTACGGCACGCGAGTTGCTCCACCATCGACCGCAATGAGCGTGCCGGTGACGTAGGACGAGGCAGGACTGAGCAAGAACGCCGCAACCTTTCCGAACTCCGCGGCACTTCCGTAGCGGCGAAGAGGGATCCCTCCGCTCAACCTCTTACGGTTCGCGTCAGCGTCACCCGTCGACTCGTCGAGTTCACGCACCCGCTCTGTGTCGAATCGACCAGGCAGTAGGCCGTTGACACGTACGTCCATAGGCCCAACTTCGTCTGCGAGATCAGTGACGAGCATGCCAAGGCCTGGGCGAAGCCCATTGCTGATGGAAATTCCGGTCAGAGCCTGAATAGCGGAACTTGAGAGAATCACGGCGATCGAGCTTCCTTGACCAGGCATCGGCGATCCCACCGTGGCCGTGGCCCGCGCTACCTCGCGCATCATGCGTAAGCCACCGAGGAACACGGAGCCGAAGGCAGCCGTCCACTGGTCATCCGTGACGTTGAGCACCGAGCCTGCGGGCGGACCACCCACACTGACTAGTGCGCCATCGAGTTGACCGAAAGAGTCGTAAGCGGCCTCGATGGCGCGCGTGGGCACCTGCGGATCATCGAGATCTCCCGCCACGGCGACCGCGGACGGGCCAAGCAGGTCAGTTGCTGACTTCAGCCGACTCTCATCACGTGCCACGAGGACCACGCGGGCTCCCTCGCGAACCAGTGCGTCGGCCGTGGCCAGACCCAGGCCCTTGCTGGCGCCGCTGACGATGTAGGTACGCGAATCAAGGCCGAGATCCATCACTCCTCCTGGTCGTCCCGTTGTGCATCATCGCGTGCCTCGCGCCGGAGGAAGAAGAACCAACCACCGATGCACACGAGTGCGAACAGTATCCACTGGACGGCATACGAGACATTCCGCGAGTCATCGATCTCGGGTAGAAGAATCGAGTCGAGCCCTTCCTGCTTGGCGCTGGATCCGGTGAGTTGTACATAACCCTGGAAGTCAGTCGCAGTGGGCAGAACTGCTGGGTCGACATCCGAGATCATCCCAGCGGGCAACCCGGATGTCGTGCGAGCCGATTCCCAGTGGCGCCACAAACCGGTCACGGTGACATCGCCAGTTGGTGCAGGCGGCACATCCGGATAGGTCATCGCATTGTCGGTTGCCCGAAGCCAGCCCCGGTTGACCCACACCGTTCCCGAGTCAGTCACGAGAGGCGTCATGATCCAAAAGCCATTAACGGTGTCCTGAGGTCGTTTGCGCACGACCACTTCGTGACTCGGGTCGTATGCACCAGAGACCTTGACGGGGGTCCACTCTTCCTGGACGTTCGCGGGGGATATCGGATCAGCCGCACGGGCAGCAACGATGCTCGTGTTAAGCGACTTCTTCTCGGCAGCGCGCTCCCACTGCCACCTACTGAGGAAACCGAAAGCGATGATCACGAGCAGGACGATCGCGGTGAAGGAGAGCCAGCGCCTCGTGCGCAACAGGCTCAGCATGACTCCACTTTACGGTGCGCGGTAGATGTTGCCCTCAGGGCCGGGAAGCATGGTGGTGCTCATGCCCAGAGCGCGAGACTCGTAATGCGCGACTCCGGTGTCGCCCGGTTCGTCATTCTCCCGACCAGCGTTTGCGATCACGACCGCGAGATAGGGCAGGGCCACAGCGCCGACGATGAAAACCCAACGCAGCCAGCCAGGCACGAAGATGGCCAACAGCACACAGGCCGTGCGAATACCCATGGAGATCAGGTATCGGCGGGTTCGACCGGTCTGCTCGACACTCAAGCCGCGCTGGGCGTCGGTAATGGTGAAGACGTCTGCAGGGTCCTTGCCCATCAGCCCTCCCTCACGCTCAGTCGCTTACCCACTTCCCAAGGCTACGGCCCTCGGCCCTATCCTGCTCGGCGAGCCCTGAGTGGTCGGGGCACGGATGAAGGAGCAGCATGGATCGCGCATACGGACTCACCGAGATCGTCGGCACCTCCAAGGTCGGCATTGACGACGCCATCCATCAGGCCGTTGCCCGAGCCTCGCAGAGCGTTCGCCACGTGGACTGGTTCGAGGTATCGCAGATCCGCGGCTACGTTCGCGACGGCGCTGTTGACCACTTCCAGGTCTCGGTGAAGCTCGGCTACCGTCTCGAAGACGCCAACTAGCCCGCGCCATGACTGTTGCACTCGTCACCGGGGGGAATCGCGGAATCGGCCTCGCCTGCGCCAAGCGGCTGCGGGACTCCGGCCATTCCGTCGTCGTGGGCTGCCGAAGTGGCGAAGCGCCAGACGGGCTCGCCGCGGTTGCCATGGACGTGTCTGACGCCGCGTCCATCAACGCAGCCTTCGACACCATCGAAGAGACATATGGGCCGATCTCGATCGTCGTGGCCAATGCCGGCATCACGCGTGACAACCTGCTCATGCGCATGACCGATGACGAAATCGATGAGGTACTGACCACCAACCTTGCCGGTTCGATTCGCATCGCCAGACGAGCTCTGCGCAACATGCTCAAGGCCCGCACCGGTCGAATCATCTTGGTGTCGTCTGTCGTCGGTCTCATGGGTTCGGCCGGCCAGGTCAATTACGCGGCTTCGAAGGCCGGTCTCGTCGGCGCAGCAAGGTCGCTTGCACGCGAGGTGGGCTCACGCGGAATTACCGTCAATGTCGTCGCTCCCGGTTTTGTCGATACCGACATGACCGCTGAATTGGGGGAGGAGCGCAAGGCTGAGATCCTCGGAGCCGTACCACTCGCTCGCTATGCTCAACCGGAGGAAATTGCCGGAGTCGTCGATTTCATCGCGTCTGCTGACGCCGGATACATCACGGGTGCCGTGATCCCGGTCGATGGCGGACTCGGCCTCGGTCACTGACACGCGAAAGGCTCGACATGGGAATTCTCGACGGTAAGACCATCCTCGTCACCGGTGTGCTCACCGACCAGTCGATTGCCTTCCATGTAGCGAAGTTCGCCCAGGAACAAGGCGCAAAGGTCATCCTGACCTCATTCGGCCGCACGATGTCACTCACCAAGCGCTCCGCCTCACGCCTGCCCGATGAGGCGCCCGTGATCGAACTTGATGTCACGAATGTGGAGCACCTCGACGCCCTTGCCGACCGAGTCCGCGAGCACGCACCTGAGCTTCACGGCGTGCTCCACTCGATCGGCTTTGCCCCCGAGGCCGCGCTCGGCGGAAACTTCCTCAACACCTCCTGGGAAGACGTCGCGACAGCCGTGCACGTATCTGCCTACTCACTCAAGAGATC
>CALFIA010000261.1 GCA_937876275.1 uncultured Actinomycetes bacterium
GACGCGCGCGTTCGATATGCCGAGGGAAGTGGCGTATTCGGAGACTCCGATGAGCATGGCAGAACCGTTCATTAATCAATAGGGAAGTGAGCGGACAACGTATCAGCGCCCCTAGGGCTTTGCCAAGGCCGAGAAATTGTCCTGGGACCTAGGGACGACTTGTGGCGGTGAGCACACAAAAGCGCGGGTGAGAATCGAAGGAATTCATTCACGCTCGATGAGGAGTTTGTAGGTGTCTGCGCCCTCACGCCGCTCGGCGCTGCGCAGCCATGCCCGCAGGCGGGGCGTGCGCCTCACCGGCGGTGTCGCGATCTCCGTCTCCGCGAGCCTGATCTTCGCCACCTTCGGCACCGGTTCCGCCGCGATGGCAGCCGAGACCAGTCCGAACATTCCCGACGCGGTCAACGCGCCGCGGGAGTCGTGCATCGTGCTGCCAATCGACGGCGCCACACCTTCGGCGAGTGCATCGCCGTCGCTCACGATGACGCCGAGCGCATCGGGTTCACCGTCGCCATCGACTTCAGTGAGCGCGTCGGCTAGTGGGTCCCCATCGCGGTCGGCTTCTGCATCCGCGAGTGAGTCGCCGTCGGCACGTGTGTCGCCGACTGCATCGGCAACTTCGGTGGCATCTGTGATCGCGTCCGCGAGTGAATCGGCATCGTCATTGCCGAGCGCCATTGCGAGCAGTGCGTTCGATGCAGGACTCAGTGGCCGCGCGGGCGAGATCGCATCAGTAGCCCCGAGCGATGTCGCGACTACTTCGGCTGCATCTCCTGAGGCGTCGAGCACCGCGCCGGTCGACTCCGCGATGCCATCACCGAGCGCCTCGCAATCCTCGAGCACCGTGCCGTCTGCGAGTTCCTCCGCGTCACCCACAGTTTCAGTTCGCCCGTCGACGTCGCCGAGCCCCGCGCCATCCGGCTCGTCGAGTTCGTCAGCCAGCCCTTCGAGCAGCTCCACGGCCAGCCCATCGCCCAGCGCTTCGGCCACCGCGACCCCTGACCCGTCGGTCTTGCTGGCCTGCCCCGACGTCCCGGCCGGCATCGTGGCGACCCCCGGTGACAACTCGGTAGCTCTGACCTGGGCAGACCCTCGCCAGGGTGACCAGGCGCCGGTGGCCCCGACCTCGTACCGCATCCGGGCCGAGGCCATCGACGACTCTGCAGACGTGCAGGAGATCACCATCGATGCGCCGGCCAACATGGCCACGGTCACCGGCCTTCGCAACGGCCGCGTCTACGCCATCACGATGGTCGCGATCAACCCGGCGGGGGAGAGCGAGGCCTCCGAGCCCATAGAGGTCACGCCCACCAATGGCATCGATGGTGAAGTGTCGCGACTGGTCGTCGAGTACGAGCAGGGTGTCGCGCCGACTGAGTCGGCAAAGGTTGCGACCGGCGCCGAACTCATCGACTCCGTTGCGCTGGAGCCAGGCAAGGCACTCGGTGATGGACTGCGCACTGTTGAGCTGAGTGAGCCGGTGTCGACCGATGAGGCAAAGGCGATCTCCGCGGAACTCACTGCTGATCCGCGCATCGTGTCGGCCGAGCCCGATCAGGTAGTCACGGCAGCAGCGTTCCCCGACACGGCTCCTGACGATTCGGCATTCGCCGACCAGCAGTGGAACCTGTGGGGCGACTTCGGTATCGGTGCGGCTAAGTCGCCGACCAAGATGACCACGGCCTATGCGAATGCCCAGGGCAAGGGCGTGCGAGTTGCCGTCATCGACACAGGCATCACCCCGCACGCCGACTTCGGCGGACGACTTCTGCCGGGCTATGACTTCGTGTCCGATTACCCCGAGCTTGCTGGCGCACGTGATGCCGGAACTGCCGTGCAAAGTCGGGCAGGGCCGGTCGCCGTCGCGTCATCCGCAACGCCGTCCAGTTCCGAATCCGCAACGCCCACGACCTCTGCCACGTCGTCAGCCCTTCCTGCCGACTCCGCCTCCGCGATTGCATCACCCTCGTCGAGTGCAACGG
>CALFIA010000262.1 GCA_937876275.1 uncultured Actinomycetes bacterium
TGCTCTTCCACCTCCTGCTCACTATCGCCGCAGGTCACGGTCATCACGGCTCTTTCCTGCCCGATGCCCCGATGCTTGTCAGCCATCTGATCGCCGCCGCTGCAGTGGCGGTTGTGCTGACCCATGGTGATGCGCTGATCCATCGCTGGATCGCCTTCTGGCGGGCACTGGCCATGGAGCTCGGCTGGAACAATGCGCCCCTGGCCAGCGCCAGCACACCTGTCTTCATCGAGCCGACTCTCGTCGAGTCCTCTGATCTTGCACACATCATTGCCCGTCGAGGGCCTCCTTCCTCCTGATGTCAACGGTCGCTGCGCACCTGGCGCAGTCGGCCTTCTCTCGCGTGCTCGGCACGCATTCACATTCAGACATTCAAGGAGTTTCTCAATGAACGTTCGCATTTCCCGTGCTCAGGCGGTTATTGCCGCAGGGGCATTCGCTACCACGTCGGTGATCGCCGTCGTCGGCGCTTCTTCAGCCAGCGCTCATATGGGCATTGAGCTTCGCGGCTCGACTCCCACTGCGGGCAGCAGCACCACCTTGATGTTCCGTCCGGGCCACGGATGCGATGGCGACGCCACTAACGCGCTCAGCGTCGAGATTCCTGCAGGCGTGACTGGCGCCAAGGCCCAGCAGAAGGCCGGCTGGAAAATCAGCACCAGCAATGACGGAAAGACCATCACCTGGTCGGGCGGAGCCCTTCCCGATGATCAGTTCGATGAGTTCGGCCTACGTGTTACCTGGCCGAAGGCCGCAGCCGGATCTGCCCCGCAGAAGTACTACTTCAAGTCAGTGCAGACTTGCAATGCAGAACTGAAGGTTGCCACCAAGGGTTCGAGCGCGACCATCACCGGCTTCCTTCCCGCCTACGCGGGCCAGAAGGCGACCCTGTTCGTCGGTGACACCCAGTTGACCGCCCACGACGTCACCATCGGTTCCGACGGCAAGTTCAGCGTCGCGACTAAGGCAGCAAAGGTGCCCGTCGATTCCGAGGTCTTCGCGAAGGTCAACGGGCGCCTCGTCGGCACCTCGAAGGCGGGCACTGACATGTGGATCGAACTGCCCGTGGCCGGATCCACGGTGACGCTCGCCATGCCGGCACCCTCGGTGACCGTGGTCGCTCCGGCGGCAGCGAACTGATGCGCAAAGCCCTCGTGGCTCCGGTGCTGGGCTCACTTCTCCTGCTGGTGAGCCCAGCACCTGCGTATGCCCATGCCGATCTCATTCGCAGCACTCCGTCGAACGGAAGTGTCGTCGCAAAGGCACCTTCCACACTTCGCATCACGTTCAGTGAAGCGGTGACTCTCGATGACTCGAGCATCCTCGATGCTTCAGGCACGGTCGAGCCTTCGCGTGGAGCCATCAACGGAGCAGTGCTCACACTGACTCCCGCATCACCACTTCGCCCGGGCGTCAAGACAGCGACATTCACTGTCACCTCCGATGATGGCCATCAGATCGATAGTGCGATCGCATTCGTCATCGGCAAGCCAACTTCCGCCGGCACACCGCAGACGGTCGTGACGAGCCCGTCGGTGGCGACTCGTCTTAGCGGATCTCATCCAGGCGCCTTGACCGCGACCTTCGCGAGCAAGGCGGCCTCCGGCGAAGTGGTCTGGACCTCACCGAGCATGACTGGATCACTGACGTGGCCTGTTCATGCGAAGGGGAAGTCCTCTCAGGCAACCGGAGTGCTGCCCTTCGCCGGCTCGTGGACCATGAAGGCTACCTTGATCAGCACCAAGGGCGCGTTAGTCATCACAACCGGCACTGCGACACTTACCCCATGAACTCGAGCCGAACTGGAGCAGCAATGAACTCGCGCAGCATCAAGCGAGCTTTCGCAATCGTCGCGATCTCGACCGCACTGTGGTCCGTGGGTGCGACCTCGGCTTCGGCGCACTCCGGACTCGAGACCTCGAACCCGGCCGATGGTGCAGTCATCAGCGAGGCGCCTGCGTCGATCACCTTGACCTTTGACGAAGAGCTTCTCGCCGATGCTGACTCGATCTCGCTCAATGCCGCTGATGGCACGAATGTGGTCAGCGCGAAGGTGCAGCCCACGGGCAACACCGTCGAACTCCCCTGGCCGGCAGATCTTCCAGCAGGCGACTATCAAGCGGCCTACCGCGTGGTGTCTGCTGACGGGCACCCGGTCACCGGCGCGATCAGTTTCACGTACGCACCGGCTGATGCCGCGGCATCTGCTGCACCCGCGAGCGCGGCTGCAAGCCCAGCTGCCTCATCGCAGCCCAGTGGGGCTGCCGCCACGACTTCCGAAAATGCAGAACCCGAGTCCACGGGAGGTAACCCGTGGCTCGGGCTCGGCATCGGAGTCGTCATCGGACTCGTGCTGGTCGTGCTGTTCGCCGCGATGCGGCGCAAGCGTGCGTAAGGACTAGCCCTTGAGCGAGGTCAGCACGCAATCTGCGGTGCTGGCCTCGATCTTGAAGCCACCCTCTTCGGGCATGAATGCGGTGACGACGCCGTCTTCGATCACCATGGCGTAGCGCTGCGAGCGAATGCCGAGACCGGCGCCGCTGGCGTCAACCTCCATGCCGATGGCCTTGGCGAAGTCAGCCGCGGGATCAGCGACCATGAGGATCGAGTCACCGACGCCCTGCACGGTGCCCCAGGCATCCATAACGAAGGCGTCATTGACGCCCATGCACACGATGGAGTCGACGCCGGCAGCCGAGATGTCAGCAGCCTGGGCAACGAAGCCGGGGAGATGCTGCTTGTGGCAGCCGGGGGTGAATGCGCCGGGAACGGCGAAGAGAACTACGCGGCCGGAACCGAGAACCTCGGTGCTCGGGATGACGGCCTGTGCGCCATCACGAATGACTCGGACGTCAACCTCAGGAATGCGATCGCCAACTGCGATGGTCATGTGTACTCCAAATATTGGGGGTGAGGTGCCCGACTTTATCGACCCTCCCCCAGGCCCGCATCAGCGGCTCAGCGGCTGCCTTCGGCTGTGCTGATGGGCCTCAGCGAGTACCTTCGGCTGAACCCGGCTCATCCCCGATCGCCACCGGAACCCCGACCAGGGAGCCATATTCCGTCCAGGATCCGTCGTAGTTGCGCACATCGGACCAGCCGAGCAATTCGTGAAGCACGAACCAGGTGTACGCGGAGCGCTCGCCGATACGGCAGTAGGCCACGGTCACACGATCAGGCGTAATGCCGGCCTCGGCATAGATTTGCTCAAGCTCATCGTTGTCCTTGAAGGTGCCGTCGTTGTTGGCCGCTAGATTCCAGGGCACGTTGATGGCAGTCGGAATGTGACCCGGCCGATACGACTGCTCCTGCGGGAGATGCGAGGGCGCAAGCATGGCGCCCGAGTACTCATCGGGTGAACGCACATCAATGAGCTGCAGGCTGCCCAGGCCCGCGATGATGTCGTCGCGGCGGGCGCGATGGCTGGAATCCTCCGTCGGGACTGGGTACTCGGTGCGCTCGCGCACCGGTGCGTCCTTGACAAGTTCGCGGCCGTCGAGTTCCCACTTCTTGCGCCCGCCGTCGAGAAGCTTCACGTCTTGGTGGCCGTACATAGTGAAGTACCAGAGCGAGTAGGCGGCGAACCAGTTGTTGTTCGCGGCGTAGAGCACCACGGTGGACTCCGGCTTCACGCCGAGTGTCGACATCAACTCGGCGAACTGCGCCGGGCTGATCACATCGCGGCGAACGGGATCCTGGAGATCGCGGCGCCAGTCGAGGCTCACGGCACCCTTGATGTGGCCCTCGAAATACATACTGATGTCTTCGTCGGCCTCGATCAGGACGACGTTCGGATCATCGAGGTGCTCGGCTACCCAGGCTGTACTGACCAGCACGTCAGAGCGAGCCATGACTCAGCCGCCGGCGACTGCGGGAATGATCGAGATATTCGCACCGTCGGCAATCGGAGTCGCAAGGCCGTCAAGGAAGCGAACATCGTCGTCATTGACGTACACGTTGACGAAGCGACGCAGGGCACCGTTCTCGTCAAGAACTCGAGCCGCGATACCCGCGTACTGCGCATCGAGACTGTCGAGGACATCCTGAAGCGTTGCACCTTCGGCAGTGACCTCAGCGGCTCCGCCGGTGTAGGTGCGAAGGATGGTGGGGATACGGACTGATGCGCTCATGACACGACCTTGGAGTATTCGGCCTCGAACTCGTCGTATGACGGGCTGATGACCATGGTGGGCTTGGAGGTTGCCTCAACAGCGTCGAGGGTCTTGAGACCATCACCGGTGTTGAGAAGAACTGTCTCTGCGGCGGGATCGATGCGACCCTCGCGCAGGAGCTTTCGGTACGTCGCGACCACGACGCCGCCCGCGGTCTCGGCGAAGATGCCTTCAGTACGCGCGAGCAGCTTGATGCCCTCGACCACCTCGGCGTCGCTGACATCACCAATGGCGCCATTGGTGCGGCGCACGACATCGAGTGCGTACGGACCGTCAGCCGGATTACCGATCGCGAGCGACTTGGCGATGGTGTCGGGCTTGACCGGGCGAATGTCCAGGCTCTTCTCACCAAAGGCGGTCGCAACTGGGCTGCAACCGAGCGCTTGTGCACCAGAAATCCGGACGTGATCAGCCTTGTCGACGAGACCAACCTTTTGGAGTTCTTCGAAACCCTTTTTGATCTTGGTCAACTGCGAACCAGAAGCAATCGGCACGACGACGTGGTCAGGAACCTGCCAGCCAAGTTGTTCGGCGGTCTCAAAGGCCAAGGTCTTACTGCCTTCGGCGTAATAGGCGCGGACATTGACGTTGACGAAGGCCCACGTTGGGTGCTCGCTCGTGAGTTCAGCGCAGAGACGGTTGACGTCGTCGTAGGTGCCGTCAACGGCGACCACCGTTCCGCCGTAGACCGCAGTCATCATGATCTTGGCGGCTTCCAAGTTCGACGGGATGAGCACGATGGATTCCATGCCTGCTCGTGCGGCATGCGCTGCGACGGAGTTGGCCAGGTTTCCCGTTGAGGCACAAGCAGCCACGGTGTAGCCAAGTTCTCGTGCTCGGGTGAGGGCAACAGAGACCACGCGGTCTTTGAACGAGTTCGTCGGGTTGAGCGTGTCGTTCTTGATCCACACCTCGCCGAGGCCGAGTTCGGCGGCGTGGACGTGCTCGTCAACAATGCGGGCATCCAGCACGTGGACAAGGTGCAGGACTTCCCGCCCGAGCGCTGGGACGCGGTCATCGCCATCAACC
>CALFIA010000263.1 GCA_937876275.1 uncultured Actinomycetes bacterium
CAACGGAAGAACGCACCGTGAGCGGCAAGATGCCCGCCATCGACATAGAGGGTCTGGCCGGTGACCCAGGAAGCCTCATCCGAGCAGAAGAAACTCACGGCATTGGCGATGTCATCGGGCTGGCCCATACGTGCAATCGGCAGGCATCCGGCGATGGCGGCTTGTGCAGTCGCATCGCCGTAGTGACCCGCGGTGCCCTCGGTCATGACAGTGCCCGGACCGATCGAGTTCACGCGGATGCCGAGTCGGCCGAACTCCTGCGCCATGCCCTCGGTGATCTGGTTGATCGCGGCCTTCGACGCCGGATAGACCGACGTTCCCTCCGGGTGTGCCTGCGAGGTGATCGAGCTGAAGTTGACGATGCTGCCGCCGCCATTGGCAACCATGACAGGGACGAAAGCCTGCGCGAGCAGGATCGGGCCGATGACATTGACGTCGAAGATCTGTCGCATCTCCTCGGCGGTGGTGTGCAGGAGATCCTGGTAGCGCTGGATTGCGGCGTTGTTGATGAGCGCCGTGCATTTCGGCGCGAGTGCAACAAGCGCGGCGATCTGCACGGGGTCGGAGACATCAGCCACTGCGCTGCGGCAGCCAATCTCCGCGGCTGCAGCAGTCACCTGAGCTTCGTTGACATCAATCGCGAGCACGTCATAACCGTCGGAGACAAGACGCGCGGCGATCGCCTTGCCGATGCCCTGCCCGGCTCCCGTGACCACTGCGGTTCCACGATCACTCATGCTGCTGCTCCTTCTCGTGAGACGGAGCACTCGCTCCAGTCGCTTCCGTGCACGGCCCAGGCCACTGACCTGCGCATGATCTCGAGGAACTCCGGGGAATCCCAGGCCACCCGATCGATCACGCCGAGATCGTCAAGGCCCATGTCAGAGACGTCGAAACGACCGCGGCAATGGCCGAGGGTGAAGTACGTGACCTCACCATCTCCCTGCGGGCGCGTATACAGAATCGGATGACGAGTCCGGCCGGGAACACTCTGCGTCTCGAAGCCCGGGCAGTCCCCGTCGTACTCGGTGTCGAGGATGACGTGAAGATCGTCAGAAATCTCGCTGACGTAGATCTCGTCGGTGGTGCGGAAGTCGCTGAGTCCCGACACCAGCGGATGGCCCGAGTCCTTGACCTCGATCGCGTACTCAGCGATCTTGGGATGAGCGAGAAAGCGATTGCCCAGCAGCGCAGAGAAGGTAGGCATCACGTCCGGCGTACGGAAGATTCGCTCAGCGCCTCGCGTGGGCGCATCGATGGCCGAATTGGTGGCATGAAGAGCAAGAAGTCGAGCCCCTGCAGATATGCGATCGCGAAGTAGCGCAGCCTGAACCTGCGAGGGCCGCACATCGCAGGTGTAGGCGATCACTGCATCTGCCGCGCAGATTGACTCGATCTGCGAGAAGTCGGAATAAACGGCACAGCGGACGCTGTCATGGGTCTCCAGCCACTGCAGCAACCGAAGTCGCGCATAGTCGAAGTCATGCCAGCGCCCGCCGCATACGAGCGCGATGTCGACTCGTGCGCCATCACAGCGCGCAGGAGTCGTCATCGAAGTGCCGTGCTTAGTACTGGGTGCGAACGGTCATGCCGCCGTCGCACACAAGGTTGGTGCCGACGGTGTATCCGGTGACGGGGCTGGCCAGCATGACGATCGCCGCGGCAACCTCTTCCGGCTTACCCATGCGACCGATCGGGATCGAGCCGAGAACCTTCTCGTAGACCTCCGGGCGACCGGCCTTGATCTTGCCCCAGTCGCCATCGTCGAAGTAGACAGGACCGGGCGAGACGCTGTTGACGCGGATGCCCTTGGGCGCAAGAGCGTGAGCGGCTGCTGACGCGTGGCGCAGGATTGCTGCCTTGAACGCGCCGTAGGAGTTCGGGCTCGACGGCCAGACATTGTCGAAGCCGAAGGTCGACGACAGCGCGATGATCGAGCCGCCGCCGGCGGCTTCCATGAGCGGGGTGACTTCGTCGATGGCGTGTACGAGCGGGAGCAGATCGAGCTCGAGGCTCTGCTGCCACTGCTCGGCGCCCTTCAGGGATCCGCCGGTCACGTTCGAGACATAGATGTCAACGCCGCCAAGTGCTGCCGCGGCCTCCTGGATGAAGCCCTTCAGCTCGGCTTCCTTACTGACATCGACTGCCTTCGCGAAGACGGTGGCACCCTTGGCCGTTAGTTCAGCTGCTACCTCGGCAACCACATCGGCATTGCGAGCGCAGAAAGCGACGGATGCGCCCTCGGCTGCAAGCAGTTCGACGGTCGCGCGACCGATGCCACGGGTACCGCCCGTGACGATTGCGCGCTTGCCCTTGAGACCAAGATCCATATCAATCCTCAAAACGTAGGGATGTAGTGATGCGGTTGCATGTTACTAGCATCGGACTACGGTAAGTACTGAATCCGACGAATGAGGAGCCCATGAGCACCACGAGCATCGTGACCGTGCAGCCGCTCGGCATCGAGCTCGAGGTAGCCCCGGACCAGACCGTGATGGCCGCCGCAATCGAACAGGGCTACGGCTGGCCGACCGTCTGCGAAGCCAATGCCTCGTGCGGTACATGTGTCTCGATCGTTGAGGAAGGCGCCGAGAACTGCGGCCCCATGCCTGCCGACGAGGAAGAGACGCTCACTCGAACCCTCGTGCCGCTCGATGGCCAGCGCCGCCTGGCCTGCCGACTCACGGTGACCGGACCAGTCACGCTCAAGAAGAGGGGCGTGCACAAGTCCGAATAGCGGCTCGTGCGCGCTTAACCCTTGCCCGCCTCAACCACGGGAGCAAGCTTCTTCGGCAGGGCCAGCCACTCTTCCGGTGAGGAGTAGGCCAGCTCGAAGTTCGCATCGATCGATACGGCCTCCACGCCGGATGCAGCCGCCGCGGCCACCTGCTCGCACAGTTGGTCGACACTGAGCGGCTGCAGGTTCGCCACGATCACGGGCGGATCGGTGAACAGGTTCCAGCACATCGTGAGCGGTGCGAGCGACGGATCGCGCATCTCGTTCAGCTTCTCGAAGGTCTCCAGATGCTGCTCGAGGGTGCCTGATGCCGGATTCCAGATGTCGAACTTCTCGGCGGTGCGCTTGAGGCCTGCCTCGGAGCGCATACCTGACATCAGAGGCGGGTGCGGCTTCTGCAGCGGCTTCGGTCGAACGTCCGATTCGGGGATATCGAAGAACTCACCGCTGAACGACACGGGATCGGCACCCCAGCAGGCCTTCAGTGCATCGATCAACTCGTCGGCGCGCTTACCGCGCGTGCGCGGATCGACGTCGTACTGCGCATGCTCTTCATCGGACCACCCGACGCTGAAGCCGAACACAGTACGACCGCCTGACAGTAGGTCGAGTGTCGTGATGCGCTGAGCAAGATCAACGGGGCGGTGATACCCGGCGACCAGGATGCTCGTGCCGATCAGCACCTTCTCTGTCCATGCGGCAACCGCCGCGAGAATCTCCATCGGTTGCAGAATCGCGCGATAGGCCTCGGGCACCGCGAGCCCCGGTCTCGCGGAGTAACCCGACGCCGGATTGAGCGGATAGAACAGGTGCTGCTGAACGAACAGCGAGCCGAACCCGAGTTCCTCGGCCGACTCCGCGAAACCGCGAATCGTGTCGCGTGTTGCGAAGTTGCCGAGCTGGGGAAGGGAAAGACCAACGCGGGTCACGGGTACAGACCACCGCCGACGGTCACGACCTCGCCGTGCATGTACGGAACCTCATCGCTGAGTAGCCATGCTGCGGTCGCGGCAACCTCATCGGCTTCCGCATATCGCCCGAGCGGAACAGCCATGAGCAGTGCCGACTTCAGGCTTGCCCCATCCATGCCGGCAAGCGCGCCGAGGCCGTCCTCAAGGGGCTTCATCATGCGCGTATCGACAACGCCCGGTGCCACGACATTGACGCGAATACCGAGTGCGCCGGTCTCCTTCATCAGCGAGCGCGCGAGACCGATGACGGCGTGCTTGCTCGCGTTGTAGACGGAGACGCCCGCGTCGCTCTTGAGACCCGCGATCGATGCCGTGAACACGATCTTGCCGGCGGTCGGCTGGGTCGCCATCTGGCGAACAGCGGCTGAAGCACCCAGGAATGCCGAGAGCACGTTGACGTTCATGACCTTGTGGAAGTCGGCAATGTCGAACGAAGCGACAGGAAGAACCTTGGACTCGACGCCTGCGTTGGCATGGAACATGTCGACGGAGCCGAAGGTCTCGACGGTCTTGGCGAAGAAGTCCTCAGTCGCCTGCGGATCGCTGACATCAGCGCGGATAGCAATGATGCGATCACCGAGTTCGGCGACAAGAGCATCGAGCCCTGCCTGATCGAGATCAACTGCGACGATATTCGCGCCCTCGGCATGAAGTCTGCGGCACGTGGCCGAACCGATGCCGCCGGCAGCGCCGGTCACGATGGCCGTGCGTCCTGCAATGCCCTTCAGCATGACTCTCCCCTATCCACCGATCGTGCGATCGGAATCCCAGTACGGCTTGCGTAGTGACTTCTTGTCGATCTTCTGCATCTCATTGCGCGGCAGCTCTTCTACCAATTCGAACTTACGCGGAATCTTGTAGCTCGCGAGGCGATCGCGGCAGAAAGTCTCCAGCTCGCTCGCGGTCGGCGGGTTCAGCGGATCGCTCGCGACGACCAGAGCCAGCAACTGCTCGCCGAGGTCAGCATGCGGAATGCCGATGACTGCGATGTCGGCAACTCCCGGATACTCGCGAAGAACGTTCTCGCTTTCGGACGGGTACAGGTTCACCCCGCCCGAGACCACCATGTCGGAAACCCGATCGGTAATGAAGATGAAGCCGTTCTCGTCGACATGCCCCATGTCACCCAGCGTGAAGATGCCGGGCTTCACGTAGGCCTTGGCTGTCTTCTCCGGATCCTGGTGGTACGTGATGCCGTAGCCCTCGGGTGCCTCGAAGGCGAGCAGACCTGTCTCATTCGCAGCCAGATCATTGCCCTGCTCGTCGAACACGTGAATGACATAAGGGTCGATAGTGCGGCCGACTGAGCCGGGATGCTGCAACCAGTCTGTGGAGTTGATGCGGCACAGGGTGCCCGACTCACTGCCGCCGTAAGACTCAGTGAAGACAGGGCCCCACCACTCGATCATCGCGCGCTTGACGTCAGCCGGGCAGGCCGAGCCAGTGTGCGCGACGAACGTGATCGAGTCGTGGTTGTACTTCGCACGCACGGCGGGGTCGACAGCCAGGAGTCTCTGGAAGTGCGTGGGCACCATAACGGACGACACGACGCCGTGATCCTGGATCAGTCGCAGCACCTCCTCGCCGTCGAACTTGCCCATCACCACGACGGTCTCGCCGAGAAGGAAGTGACGTACGGCAGCGAGCGGACCGTTGTGCTGAAGAGGGCCGACCACGATGTGCGGCCCTGCAGGGAATTGCGCCCGCTCGCGCAGCTTGTCGAGATACTCGCCACTCGTGGCACATGGCGCCAGCACCCAACGGGTTGCCGTTCCGCGCGCGCGACCGGTGGTGCCCGAGGTGTAAACCATCACCGGGCTGGCCGGGCGCACGGGGAAATCGGCCAGGGGTGCATGCGCGGCAATCCAGTCATCCCACATCACCAGGCCATCGGGGACGGTGGTCGGCTTCGAGGTCGAGTGCAGGACGACACACTTCACGAGACCCTGCTCGAGTGCCTCCATCGATGCAGCCGCGCCGCCCGGGCCGGTGATCAAGCCGGCCATGTGGGCGTCGTCGATCTGGTCGGCGAGTTCGCGAAGGGTCAGCTGGCGCGAGACCGCCACCGTGCCGACGCCTGCCATCAGACCGGCTGAGTGGCCGAGGATCGTGTGCAGGGTGTTGTCGCCGAGAACCCCCCAACGCTGCTGGGGCTCGGGTGATGCCTCGAGCATTGCCGTTGCCGCGGCGGCGAGCTCCGTGGCGACCTGCGCCCAGGTGCGAGTCGACGTCGAGTCGACGAGTGCGAGTTCATCGGGGGCCGTGCGCGCACGATCAGCGATGGGACCAAGGGGCAGGGCGGGCATGTGGATCCTTCGGGCAGGCGTCATGGCCAGGCACGGGACCTGACACAGCAGTCGTGCGGAGGATACCCTCTCTTAGTAGAGTCAGACTCAAGAAACCACATCTCGTCTCTAGTGCGATACGGAGCATCATGGATTTCGAGCTCAGCCCCAAGGCCAAGGAACTCTCCGAGAGCATGTGGGACTTTCTGAACACTCGCGTGCTGCCCGCCGAGGCCGAGTACTACGACCTGCGCGCCGAGGTCGGCCCCGGTGATCCACGTCTGCACGTTCTCCCCCCGATCGTCGAGGAACTGAAGATCGAGGCCCGCAAGCGAGGCCTGTGGAACTTGTTCCTCCCCGAGGTGAGCGGCCTGACCAACGTCGATTACGCCTCGCTTGCCGAGATCTCCGG